>JAPLGX010000262.1 GCA_026389925.1 Chloroflexota bacterium | reverse complement strand
CCATCTGCACGTGCATTCTGAGTATTCGCTGCTTGATGGGCAAGGCAAGGTTAAGCGGCTGGTGGCGCGGGCCAAGGAACTTGGCATGCCCGCGCTGGCGCTGACCGACCATGGCACGCTGTTCGGCGTGGTGGAGTTCTTTAACGCCGCCACCGCCGCGGATGTCCGTCCGGTCATTGGGGTGGAGGCATACCTTGCCACCCGCGGGATGACCGAGAAGGACTCACGCATCGACCGTGATCCCTTCCATCTGCTGCTCCTGGCCGAAAACGACACCGGCTACCGCAATCTCCTCGAAATCGCCACTGCGGCGCAATTGCAGGGCTTCTACTACAAACCCCGCATCGACCACGACTTCCTGGCGGCGCACGCCGACGGCCTGATCTGCACCTCCGGCTGCCTGGCGGCTGAAGTGCCGCGCGCGCTGAATGAAGGCCGCGATACACAAGCCGCCCGTCTGCTGGATTGGTATTTCGAAGTCTTCGGGCGCGACAGGTTCTTCCTCGAACTGCAGCACCACGAGATCCCCGAGCTGCACGCGGTCAACCGGCGGCTGGTGGAACTGGCGCCGCGCTACCAGGCGAAGCTGGTGGCCACCAATGACGTGCATTACGTGATGCCCGAAGACAGCGCCGCCCACGACATCCTGCTCTGCATCCAAACGGGGGCTTTGGTCACCGAGCCCAACCGCATGCGCATGTCCGACGGCAGCTACTATCTGCGCAGCGAGGACGAAATGCTGCGCCTCTTCGCGGAGGTGCCGCAGGCCGTCCATCAGACGCAGCTCATTGCCGAGCACTGCCAGGTGGACCTTTCGTTCAAAGGCTATCACCTGCCGATCTTCCCTGTGCCCGCGGACCACACGCCGGCCAGTTATCTGTGCGCCTTGTGCGAGCAAGGCCTGCGCAGGCGCTTCGGCGCGCGTGCCGCCGACCCCGCCTTTGGCGAGCGGCTGGCTTACGAACTCGACATCATCCACACCATGGGCTTCGATACCTATTTCCTCATCGTGTGGGATCTGTGTCGCTTCGCTCGGGAACAGGGCATTTGGTACAACGCGCGCGGTTCGGCGGCTGGCTCGCTGGTGGCCTACGCGCTGAGTATCACTCTGGTCGATCCGCTCGAGCACGGGTTGATCTTCGAGCGCTTCCTCAACCCGGGGCGCGTCTCGATGCCCGATATCGACCTCGACTTCCAGGACGACCAGCGGGCACGCGTACTGCAATACACGGCCGACCGCTACGGGCACGACAAGGTCGCGCAGATCATCACCTTCGGCACGATGGCCGCGCGCGCCGCCGTGCGCGACGTCGGGCGTGTGCTCGACATCCCGTTGTCGGAGGTCGACAAGGTCGCCAAGCTGATCCCGGCCATCCCGGGCAAGCCGGTCTCGCTGGGTGAGGCTTTGGAGGACGTGGCGGCGCTGAAGGAGCTGTACCAGAAGACCGACTACGTCCGCAACCTGGTGGATACAGCGGCCAAGCTGGAGGGCGTCGTGCGCAACGCCGGCACGCATGCCGCCGGTGTGGTGATTGCCGACCGCCCGCTCGTGGAATACCTGCCACTGCACCGCCCGACGCACGGCAGCCTGGAAGAGGGCCCAATCACCGTGGTGACCCAGTTCGAGATGCAAGTCCTCGAACAACTGGGTCTCCTTAAAGTGGATTTCCTCGGCTTGGCCACCCTCACCCTGATGCAGCGCGCCTGTGCGCTGATCAGCGAGCGCCAGGGTATAGACCTCAATCTCGACAGCATCCCCACGGACGATCCGGCAATCTACGAACTCCTCGGACGCGGGGAGGTGGCGGGCGTGTTTCAAGTGGAAGGCTCGGGCATGCGCCGCTACCTGATGGAGATGAAGCCGACCGGGCTCGACAACGTCATTGCCATGATCGCCCTCTACCGCCCGGGGCCGATCGATTTCATTCCAACTTATATCCGCCGCATGCACGGCGAGGAGAAGATCGAATACCGCCACCCGGCGCTCGAACCGATCCTGCGCGAAACCTACGGGATCCCGATATACCAAGAGCAATTAATGCGCGCGGCGATCGAGATGGCCGGCTACAAGCCGAGCGAAGCCGACGACCTGCGCAAAGCAGTGGCCAAGAAGAAGGCCAAGTCCCTGCAGGCCCACCGCCAGCGGTTTGTGGCAGGTTGCGAGCAGCGCAGCATTCCGCGCGCAACGGCCCAGGCCATCTATGACGACTGGGAGGGTTTCGCGCGCTATGGGTTCAATAAAGCTCACGCCGCCGACTACGGCGTGATCTGCGCCCAGACAGCCTATCTCAAAGCGCACTTCCCCGTCGAATTCATGACCGCGCTGCTGTGCGTAAACCGCGGCGACAGCGAGAAGGTGGCGCTTTACATTGCCGATTGCCGGCGCATGGGCATCGACGTCCTGCCGCCAGACATCAATCACAGCCAGTGGGATTTCTCGATTGAAGAGCGCCCGGGCAGCCCGACGGCTATTCGCTTTGGGTTGGGGGGGGTCAAGAACGTGGGCGCAGGACCGGTGCAGGCGATCCTCGAAGCGCGCGGACCCGAGCGCCCATTCGCGAACGTGGACGACTTCGTGCGGCGGGTCGACTTGCGGCGGGTCGGGCGGCGCGCGCTGGAATCGCTGATCCGCGTCGGCGCGCTGGATGCATTGGGCGATCGCCTCTCTCTCCTGGACGCGCTCGACCGATTGCTCTCGGTCTCCGCCCAGCACTTTCGCGCCGCGGAAAGCGGTCAGTTGAGTCTGTTTGCCGCCGGACCCGGCGGTCCGATCGAGGTCCTGCAGCTCCAGCCTTCGCGCAACCCGGTACCGCAGCGCACCGTGCTTGAGTGGGAGCGCGAGCTCTTGGGGCTTTATGTAAGCGATCATCCTCTCTCGCCTTACCTGGTGCAGTTGCAGCAGGCGGTCACGCATTTCTCGGCGGAGTGGAGCGAGGAACTGAACGGACAGCCAGTGCGGGTGGCCGGCCTGGTCACCCATATCCGCGGCCACCAAACACGCACAGGCAAACCGATGGCTTTCGTGACGCTGGAGGATCTGCAAGGGGCGATCGAAATCACGGTCTTTCCGAACTTGTGGAACAAGGTCAAAGGCTGGCTGAAAACGAATGCCATCGCGCTGGTCGAGGGCAAGGCGGAGTACGTCGGAACCACGCCGCGCGTCCTGGCCGACGCAATCTCCCCCGAACTCACACCGAGCGGATCGGTCAAGGCAATGCCTCCGGCGGGCCGCGCGACAAAGCCATCGCCACCGGCCGTGTCCGCCGCTGCGCCAAGTGCGTCGCTCGAGCCAGAGGTGGCGGCGATTGACCCATTGGGCGGACCGGAACCCGACTGGGATAACGTCCCGCCGCCTGAGCCGTCCGTTGAGGCCTTGCCCGGGACGGGCGGCGAGGGCGTCGCCTCGCCCTCTGCCACGCTGAGCCCGGCCGCCCACGCCTCTGGCACCGGGCGCGCAGTGGCAAGCGCAGAGGCTGCGCTGCTGGCCGGCGCGCCGCTGCTGGCCCCGCCGCCTGCGGTTCGTCCGGGCGCCGCGCCCGCGCCCGCCACGCCGCGCATGATTACCATCACCTTGCGCGAGACGGGCGACCGCCCGCGTGACGTTCGCCGTCTGCGCCACGTGCATGGTTTGTTGGCCAGTTACCCGGGTCAGGATCACTTCGCGCTGCATATTTACGAAAGCAGCCGGGCCTGGCGCCTCGAATTTCCAAACGAAACCACCGGGTTCGGCGCCGAACTTGAATTGCGCCTGCGCGAGTTGCTGGGGCCGGATTCAATCGAGATCTCTCCCTGGCGAGTCCAATAGCTCGGTTGCCGAGAATTCGGGATGCGCCCGCTCCCCGCAAGGGGAGTTCTTCGCGCGCCTCCGAAAGGCTGCCTCCGCCAGGTATAATCACGGCGCATTCGTGCGTGCATCGCCGCAGCCATCATCCATTCATTCGAGGAGGACACTCATGCGCATTGGCATTCTCACCGGTGGAGGCGATGTCCCGGGGTTAAATGTCGCCATCAAGGCCGTGGTGCTGGCGGCCGAGGAGATGGGCTGGGACGTTCTGGGGATCCGCCGCGGGTGGGGCGGTCTGCTCAGTTACAACCCGGCGGCTGACACACAGGCCAACGCGGGGCTGGTGCTGCCCCTCACACGCGAAATCGTCCGCACGGTCGATCGCGACGGGGGAACCTTCCTGCACACCTCGCGCACCAACCCGCAGAAGGTCAAGCCCAAGGACTTGCCTGAATTCCTCAAGAGCAAGTATCCGCTCAAGGAGGGCAAGACCACGGTGGACTGCACTGACCACACGCTGCGCGTACTCTCTCATCTCAAGGTCGATGCGTTGATCCCGATCGGCGGCGACGATACGCTCTCGTTTGCGGCCCGGCTGCACAAGGAAGGGGTCAAGGTCGTGGCCATCCCCAAGACGATGGACAACGACGTCTACGGCACTGACTACTGCATCGGGTTCAGCACCGCCGTCTCGCGCAGCGTCGAATTCATCCAGGCTTTGCGCACGCCGAGCGGAAGCCACGAGCGAGTGCTGATGGTGGAGCTCTTCGGGCGCAACAGCGGCCAGACGGCGCTGATCGCCGCCTATCTGGCGGATGCCGACCGCGCGCTCATCAGCGAAGTGCCGTTCGACGTCCAGCGCCTGGCGCCGATGGTCGTGGCAGACCGGCAGCGCAACCCCAGCCGCTATGCGGTGGTGGTCGTTTCCGAAGGGGCAAGCATGCTCGGAGGCGAGATCGTCGAATCCGGCCAGGAGGATGCCTTCGGCCACAAGAAGCTGGGCGGCATCGGTCAGGTGACGAGCGAAGCGCTCAAGAAGCTGACCGGCCTGGAATTCGTTAACCAGACACTGGCCTACCTGATGCGCGCAGGGCCGCCGGACGCGCTCGACCGCATGGTCGCCATCTCGTACGGCAACATGGCGATGCAGCAATTGGCGCAGGGCAGTTTCGGGCGGATGGTGGCCGTGCAGAAGGGCTGCTACACTACCGTGCCCGTTGACACCCCCATTCAGGGCAAGCGTCAGGTGGACGTGAAAGAGCTGTACGACGAGAAGGAGTACCGCCCGAAAGTGAAAGCGGTCCTTGGCAAGCCGATGTTCTTGCACTAATGTAGATCGCGGAATGACCGGCGAGCTCGGGACCCGAGGCCGGCCAGTGACGAGATTCCCAGCGGCACTCTCTTCCCCACGAGGTGGCCCATGACATCGACGCAGGCCGTCGCGAGCCGCGAACGCCCAACCATCAGCTTGTTGGCCATTTTGATCCTTGGGTTCGCAGCCGGCATGTGGATGGCTTGGCAAGGATTGGCCACCCGCCTTACGGGCAGGGTGCCCTTCGCGTTTGGGGGGCCCGAACTGTGGGCCACGCTGGCTGCCGCAGGGGGCCTTTCTCCCGCCGCGTTCGACTGGCCGCTCGTGATTGTGGGCACGTCGTGGTGGGGCGCCACGTTGGGTCTGTGGATGCGCAACAAGTGGGGCTGGCCGGTGACGCTGATCGTTGGGTTGTTCTCGCTGTTGCACCTGTGGATAATCACCCTCATGGCCGCCGCTGTGCTCGTGCTGTTGTTCTTGCCTGCCGTGCGCCGATGGGGACGCGGCGAATAGCCCCCGGCCGGGCGCTGCGCCATGCACTGCGCGCCGCTATGCTGGCTGGCGCGCTCGCCACGGGCTGCAGCCTGCCGGTCGCGAGTGAGGCCCTAAGGCCGACACCCCGCGCAACAGCCGTCGTGACCGGCATCCTGGCGACCGCCTCAGCGACGGCCTTGCCTCGCACCACTCCCACATCGCTGCCGACGGCCATCCCGACCGCGAGCGCAACACCGCCCGTCCTGACAACCTTCACCACTTCACGCTTGTTGCGCGGCGTGCAGCCGGCCTCGTATCTCGCCAGCATGTGCGACTACTTGCGAGCGCGGTGGGATCCGGCCCGCAGCGTGCCCGGAACGCTCATCGTGCCTGTGGCCTTCCATGGTGTGAGCACCGCCGGCAACCGCGGGCCGGGCGATACCACCACGCCGGCGGAGGACCTGCAGGCCAGCGTTTACTGGGCCAACAAGCTGGGCTTCACCACGGTCACCATGACCCAGGCCGCCGACTTCCTCGAGAGCAATGCGTCCATCCCGCGCCTATCGATGGTGTGGATCGTCGACGACCGCAACGTCGGCACGGTCGAGGATCAGATGATGCCGGTCATGAACGCAAACGACTGGACTATGTCGATGGCCTGGCCGATCGGCGACACGGATCAACGCCAGGGACTGTGGCAGCGGGCCGAGGCGTTGGCGGCGACGGGGCGCGTCGAGTTTCAAGCCCACGGCTATGAGCACAACCTGACGATCCGTCCTACCTCCTCCGATCAGTATGTCCACAACGAAATCTTCGGACCGCTCCCGATTCTTGAGAAGCATTTCGGCCGGAAGCCGGTGGCCTTCGTCTGGCCGGGCGGCAACTTCACAACGCAAGCAGCCCACCACGTGCGTGAGGCCGGCTACCGTCTGGGCTTCACCTTCAGCGCGCACGGTCCGCTCATGTTCAATTGGATTCCGCTGAGTGAAAAGGAGCGCGAGGTGGGAGATCCGCTGATGGTCCTGCCACGCGAATGGGGTTACCCCGGACTTGTCGTCCAACTGCGCAAGTCGGCCGAGATCAGCCAGGCGGCGCACGAATTCGCACTGGCCAATTACGACACCGAGGCCGCCTACTACCGGTCCGCCTGCGGCGGCGAACTTCCCCAACCTTCCTCATAACCTGCGCCGGCCGCGCTCGGTCTGCGGGGTGGCTTGTACGCGCTGCTCGCGCTCGCACTGGGAGCTTTCTTCTTATGTCTGGCCGGGCGCGTCTACAAATACTCGCAGGTGTACTTGGCGCTGCTGATGCTGGCCATGGTGTGCGACAGGCTGTTGTGAGCCGCTGCGCCGGCTTCGCGTGCTCTGCAACCCCTCCGCGGGTAAGACGTATATCCTCTGTGGAAGCGGCCGGGGAGGCGCACACGGGTTGCGCTTCACCGCGACTGCCATATAATTACCTACACGACCTGCGCCGCTGTGGCGCCGGCCCACGAGGCAAGGAGATGAAGCATGACTGATCTCGTTTCGAAAATCAAAGGCGCCCGCAACTTCTTTGAGAAGATCGTCGCCGTGATCCCTGGCTTCAAGGGCTATGTCGAACGCTCAAATCGGCGCGATGCCGATAAGCTGCTGCGCACGACGGTGGCCAGCCGTTACGAGGAGCAGTGGTCGCGCATCTCCGAACTGCAGCGCCAGCTCGTGGCCCAGGGGCAGATCGAGTCCCTCGACGACCTGGAAGCCTCCGTCATGAAGCTGCGCGCGCTCGTGGATCGTGTGCGCCACGCCGCCTACGGCTACTCCGGTTTCTTCGACGCGGTCAAGGTGAACGAGGCCGAGCTCGACAAGCTGTATCAATACGACAGCACGCTGCTCGACAAGGTGGCCCAGATCTCCGGTGCCGTAGACAACGTGGCCTCCTCCATCGGGGGCGAGGGGCTGCCGGCGGCCGTTCGCAACCTGACGGCCTTGGCGCAGGAAAGCATCGATCTGTTCGACCGCCGGGGCGAGGTGATCCTGGCCTCCGGTTAACGGCCGGCCACGCGCCATCCGCCACACCGCGCCGCAAGTCTCGGCGCCGCTCAGCATCACGGAGAGAAACTCATGGCTAGAATCTTCGATGTTGTCGAATACCCGAACGAAATGAAGGACGAGATCGTCCATCGCTTTCCCGAGACCGGGTTCGGCGATTTCCGCATCGGCTCGCAGGTGATCGTGCGCGAGTCGCAGGCGGCGGTGTTCTTCCGCGACGGCAAGGCGCTAGATGTCTTCCTCGCCGGGCGGCACACCATCTCCACCGCCAACATCCCGTACCTGATCGACCTGATCGGCAAGGCCTTCAACGAGCGCACGCCGTTTACCGCCGAGGTGTATTTCGTCTCGCTGCGCGAATTCACCAACGAGAAGTGGGGCACCCCTCAGCCGATCATCGTGCGCAACCCCGGCATGGGTCTGGGCGTGGCGCTAATGCAGGGCTTCGGCTCCTACTCCTACCAGGTCCACGACCCGCAGCAGTTCGTCACCCAAATCGTGGGCGCCACCGGCGCCTATGCCACGAGTGAGATCCAGAGCCGGCTGCGCGCCATCCTGCTCTCGAAACTTCAAGATATGCTTGGTGAAGTGGCGGCCAAGAAGTCGGTGCCGGAACTCATCGGGCTGACCGAGGAACTCGGCGCCGGCGTTCGCGCCAAGGGACATGACGACTTCCGCGCGGTGGGCCTGACGCTGAAGACCTTCTACATCGAGAATCTCAAGCCCTCCGACAAGAGCGCCGAAGAACTGCGCGCGATGGGCATGCTCGACATGGCCACCTACACCCAGCTGCAGGCGGCCGATGCGATGCGCGAAGCGGCACGCAACCCGCAGGGCGGAGCCGGGCTCACGGCCGGCATCGGGGCCGGCATGTCGATCGGCCAGGTGATGGGCCAAGCGCTGCAGGGCGGGGCGGCCGGTGCGGCGGGTGCCGCGGCGGGAGCCATGCCGGATGTGATGACGGTTTCGGACGCGGCGGGGCTGCTCAAGGTGGGCGAAGAAGATGTGCTTGCACTGATCACCGCCGGCGAGCTTAAGGCCAAGAAGATCGGGTCGACCTACCGCATTTCCAAGGCCGGCCTCGAAGAGTATCTGAAGAAGTAACCGCTCAACGCAATCCACGGTCAAGGGGCCGCGCGGCCCCTTGACTTTCCGGTTGTGCATCGTATAATTACGATATAGAGGCAAGGCGAATGAAGGACGTGCGTTTGAGATCGGACGAGGCACGGCTGGTGCGCATGGCGCGCGCGCTGGGTAACCCGCTGCGGCTGCGCCTGCTGCGCTATATGGTCGCCAACCCGCAATGCATCACCGGCGACCTGGTGCAGTTCAGCGGCCTGGCGCAATCCACGGTCAGTCAACACCTCAAGGTGCTGCGCCAGGCAGGCTGGGTGAACGGCGAGGTGGAGGGCTCGGCCACGTGCTACTGCCTCGATCCTCAGGCCATGGGTTGGTTCGCCGATGAAGTACAGCGCCTGTCCGAGGGCTGGTCGCAAATCTGTTGTCCGCCGCGTCCGGCGGCAAAGATGAATGTGGAGGTCATGCGATGAGCAAGGTTCTTGAGAAAGATGGGGAGGCCACCCACGCAGCGGTGCGCGAGCATTATGCCCGCAGTGCGCGCGAGGCGGCGGAGTTGAGTGCCGGGAGCGGCTGCGGCTGCGGGACGGCGAGCGCGGGAAATGCCTGCTGTGGGGCGGGGGACATAACGGGCGAAGCCAACCTCGCCCAGGGCGATGCCGCGCCCGTCCTGGCGTCCTGGGGTTGCGGCAGCCCGACTGCCATAGCCGCGCTGCGCCCGGGGCAGGTGGTGCTCGACCTGGGCAGCGGCGGAGGCTACGATGCATTCCTCGCGGCGCGCGCGGTCGCGCCCGCGAAGGGCGCGGCGGGGCGGGTCATCGGCGTGGATATGACGCCGGAGATGCTCGAGTTGGCGCGCGCCAATGCCCAACGGCTGGGCCTCGACCAGCATGTCGAATTCCGTCAAGGGTACATCGAAGCCCTGCCGGTGGAGGCGCAGTCGGTGGATGTGATCCTCTCCAACTGCGTCATCAACCTGGCGCCCGACAAGGCGGCTGTCTTCCGCGAAGCCTTCCGCGTGCTGCGCCCGGGCGGGTGGCTTTCGCTCTCAGATATCGTCTCCGATCGACCGTTGCCCCAAGCGCAGCGGCGCGACCTGGCCAGTTGGGCGGGTTGCGTATCGGGCGCGCAGACCGAGGCCGAATACCTGGGGGCAATTCGCGCCGCCGGGTTCACCCCGGTTGAAGTGACCTCCCGCGAGGCATGGCACCGCGAGGGCGAGGTTCAACTCTTTAGCCTGACGCTGCGCGCGTTCAAGCCGGGGTAGGTGCAATGACTCTCACCGCCACACCCTCAGCACGAGGGCTGGGTGGAGAGGCTCTCGCCAGGTCATAAGAGCCGACGGGAAGAGAGCATAGCATGCCTTACGATCGCTTGGTCGCGGTCGGCATGCGCACGGATTGCCGCGCTCGCGCGATGTGAATCACGTGTGCCCGACATGGCGCGCGCTGCTGAATGCGGCTGTGGCCGGGATTGCTCGGGGGCTACGCCCCCTCCGAATGACAATCGTCTCAACAAACCAACCAGCGCACCCGTGAGGGTGCGCCGGCGTTTGCTGCCTGACATGTCGAGGCAGGCAAGAGAACTCGGCCTCACGCTCGGCGGGCGGTGCGCGATGTGGCGGGTAGGCACATTGCGGCTCGGCCGGGTGCGGTCACCCGTGCGC
The DNA here is from genome assembly GCA_026389925.1 of Chloroflexota bacterium. GTDB lineage: Bacteria > Chloroflexota > Anaerolineae > Anaerolineales > RBG-16-64-43 > RBG-16-64-43. The sequence continues at coordinate 6,362 of JAPLGX010000262.1, read as the reverse complement.
ATTGCGCGCGCGGGCGGGCAAGCGTAAGGCGTGCTAAGCCCTCCTCAAGATCAGTCCCGTGTGTCGTTAGCGCGGGACGCGCGGACGCTACGTGCCGATCGCGGCCAGGACCTTGGCGACCTGCTCCGGACGCAATGTGGCAGCTCGCGGCATACGCCGCACATACTCCTTGAGCTTGCCGGCGTGCATGGCCGGAGTGGGCGAGCCCTCCGCCACGACGGTCGCCTCGGGCGCGGTGAAGACAATGACCGACTTAATCGGCGGGAGTTCCTCGTCGGGCAGGATTTTGCGCAACTTGCCGGTCAGACCGGCCACTTCAGCCTCGGCTTCGAGGGACGGGTTGCCGAGCGATTCCTGGGCGAAGAAGCGTCGCATCCAGGTGACCCCTGCGTGGCGCCATTTGTTGCCTTCGTAGCGGATCTGGCCGCCCTGGAACTTTGGCACCAGCGCCACCACCCCTGAGGGCCCGATGAGCGCATGGGCGGTGCCCAGGCGGAAGTGGACCAGCAGGTACTGGTCGTCGAGGCCCTTGAGCGCGGCATCCAGCGCTTCGTCGGGCCGCGGGCGGCGGCCCCAGCGGTTGGTGAAAAAGATGCCCACGTTGGCCAGCACGAACCCGGTCATGAGGGCCAGCAGGGAGAGATCGCTGCGGTTGGGCAAGAGGAAGGTGACCACCATGCCGGCGATCAAGACCGCCAGCCCGCCCAGGTGAGCCACCACGCCGATGCGCGCATTGCGTTTGATGAGGGGTTCGTTGGTGACCAGCTTCATGTAGGCTCCCAGCGGCGCAGGACGAGGCAGGCATTCTGCCCGCCCAGGCCGAACGAGTTCGACAGCACCACGCGCGGCGATGCTTCCCGCGCGCGATTGGGCACGACATCCAGGTCGCATTGCGGGTCGGGCGTGGTGTAGTTGATGGTGGGATGGATGTGACCCGTGTGCAGGGTAAGCGCGCAGACCAGCGCCTCGATGGCTCCTGCCGCGCCCATGGCGTGGCCGATCATCGATTTGGTCGAGCTGACCGCCAGGCGATGCGCGTGTTCGCCAAACAGGGTCTTGATGGCCAAAGCCTCGGTTTGATCGTTGGCCTCGGTGGAGGTGCCGTGGGCGTTGATGTAGTCCACCGCCTCGGGCGGCAGACCGGCGTCCTCAAGCGCCCAGCGCATCGTGCGCACCGCGCCGGCGGCATCCGGCCGTGGGATCGCAAGATGATAAGCGTCGGAGGAGGATGCCTGGCCGACGATTTCGGCGTAGATGCGTGCCCCGCGGGCCTGCGCGTGGTCGAGGCGTTCGAGGATGAGGGCGGCCGCGCCCTCCGAAAAGACAAAACCTTCGCGGTCCTTGTCGAACGGCCGCGAGGCGAGTTCGGGAGTGTCGTTGTAGTGGATGGGCAACGCGCGCATGGCGCAGAACCCGGCGATCGAGAAGTCGCGCACGAAGGCGTCGCAGCCGCCGGCCACGACCAGGTCGGCGCGTCCGCGGCGAATCCACTCGAAGCCCTCGCCGACCGTTTGCGTTCCGGTGGCACAGGCGGTGGTGATGGTGAGATTCGGCCCGAGCGCGCCGATGGTCTGCGTGATGTGGAAGGTCGGCATGTTGGGCAGGCCGGACGGCGCAGCATACGGGCTGACGCGCGCCAACCCGCGCGTGCGCAGGACTTGAATCTCGTCGTCGAAACGGTCCAGCCCGCCGACGGCCGTGCCGAAAACGATCCCGGCGCGCTCGCCGTTCTTTAGCGGCCAGGCCACGCCGGCGTCGCGCAGGGCTTGATGGGCCGAGGCCACGGCGATCTGCGAGACGCGCGCCATGTGCCGCGCTTCCTTCGGTTCGATATAGCCACTCGGGTCGAAGCCTTTGATCTCGCCGGCGATCTGGCAGGGCAGCCCGCTGGCATCGAATTGAGTGATGCGGCCGATGCCAGACCGCCCGGCCAGCAGGCCTTCCCACAGTTGGGGCACGTCCAGCCCGAGCGCGGTAATGGCCCCCAGGCCGGTGATGACAACCCGCGCGGGAGAGGAGGGGTCAGGCATCGCGCGCCTCATGCGGCGGAGGCTGCGGCTGCGATGCCGCGGCGCAGCGCCTCGAGCACGCCCGCCTCGGCGGCCAGACGTGCCACGCGCACCGCGTTCTTAATGGCGTACGCGTCGGAGCGCCCGTGGCCGATGAATACCAGCCCGTCCACACCCAAGAGCGGCGCGGCGCCTTCCTCGGTCGGATCGAGCATCCTGCGTATGCCGCCTAAGGTCGGTTTGACCAGCAGCCCGCCCAGCTTGACCCACGGCGGGGCCGCTTGAATGCGTTCGCGCATGAGTTCGAGGATGAGCTTGGCCACGGCTTCGGAGGATTTGAGCAGGATGTTGCCGCTAAAGCCGTCGGTCACCACAACGTCCGCCTCGCCGGCGATAAGATCTTTGGGCTCGAGGTTGCCGACGAAATTGAGCCCGGAGGCCGCCAGCAGCGGGTAGGTATCCTTGATCAGCTGGTTGCCCTTGCCCGCTTCTTCGCCGTTGGAGAGCAGGCCCACCCGCGGCTGAGGCACCCCGCGCACGCGTTCGGCGTAGATGCCGCCCATGATGGCAAACTGCACCAGGTTCTCCGGTTTGCAGTCCGGATTGGCGCCGATATCCAGCACGACGCAGCTGCCGCGCTTGGTCGGGAAGACCGGAGCCAAGGCGGGACGCTCCACGCCGGGCAACGTCCCCATGCGGAAGTAAGCCACCGCCGCCGCCGCACCGGTGTTGCCCGCGGTGACGAAGGCCTGGGCCTCGCCCGAGCGCACCAAGTCGATGCCCACGGCCATCGAGTTGCGCGCCTCCTTGCGCTTGGCTTTGAGCGCCAGCGCCAGCCCCTTGTCTTCCATGGTCAAGACGTCCGGCGCATGGAGGATGCGCACTGGCGCCGCCCCGGGGCGCAGCTCCTCGAGCAGCGGCCCCAGCGCGCTTTCATTGCCCACCAGCAAGACCTCTACGCCGTATTCGCGCGCGGCCGCCAGCCCGCCTTCCACATCCGGGCGAGGATGGCGGTCGGAGCCCATGGCGTCGAGTGCAATCCTCATCATGCCCACCTCGTCGAAATCGGAAGAAGCTGGCCTGGATGATAGCACAATTGAGAACGACGCCGGCCCGCGTCCCAGTGCTCACGCGCAGTGCAGAGTGCGCGCGGGCTGTGACAGGCGGTTGACAGCCCCCGAGGCCCAGATATAATTCACACGCACGCCCTCGCGCGCTGGTGCTGGAACTGGCAGACAGGCATGGTTGAGGGCCATGTGCCGCAAGGCGTGGGGGTTCAACTCCCCCCCAGCGCACAACTCCGCCGCAGGTTTCGCGGCGGAGTTTTTTTGTTGTACGCACGGTGCGCTCTCAGTGGACCTTCTGTAAGAAGCGCGCAGTGCGCGGGTCGGTCGGCTTGGAGAAAATCTGCTCGGGCGGCCCGTCTTCCACTAGGACGCCCTGATCCATATACACCACCCGGTCGGCCACGTCGCGCGCAAAGCCCATTTCGTGCGAGACGACGATCATGGTCGTGCCTTCGCGCGCCAGGTTCTTCATCACGTCGAGCACCTCCCCGATGAGTTCCGGGTCGAGGGCCGAGGTGGGCTCGTCGAAGAGCATCACCTTGGGTTCCATGGCCAGCGCGCGGGCGATCGCCACGCGCTGCTTCTGGCCGCCCGAGCGCTTGGAGAGCAGCCCCACTTTTTCGAGCAGCGTCTCGCCGACGCGCGCCGCCTGTTCGCGGGGGCGGTTCTTGACTGTGACCGGGGCTTCGATCACGTTTTCGAGCGCGGTCAGATGGGGGAACAGGTTGAAATCCTGAAAGACCATCCCCGTGCGCAGGCGGATGTCGCGCACCGCGTCGCGGAAGGCGCGCTCCACGTGCCCGTCTTCGGCGCAGACGCGGATGCCGTCGACGATGATCTCGCCCGAGGAGGGTTCCTCCAGGCAGTTGAGGCAGCGCAGCAGGGTCGATTTGCCCGATCCGCTGCGCCCGATGATCACCACCACCTCGCGCGGGTAGACGTCGAACGAGATGTCGCGCAGCACGTGCAGCCGCCCGAAGAACTTGTGCAGGTTGCGGACGTGAATGACGGGTTCGCTCATCGTTCGCCTCGCGCCATGCGCCGCTCCAGGCGTTCCTGGAACGCCGAGAAAACCATGGTCAGCATCCAGTAGAAGACGGCCGCCACGAACAAGGTTTCCATGCTGTGGAAGTACTGCCGGCCCACCTTTTGGGCGCGGAAGAGAACCTCCCACACGCCCATGATGTAGACCAGCGATGAATCCTTGAGCATGGCGATGAACTCATTGCCCACCGGCGGGATGATCAGCCGCACCGCCTGGGGCAAGATCACGCGCTGCATCGTCTGGCGCGGGGTCATGCCCAGGGCATAGGCCGCCTCGGTCTGCCCCTTGCCGATGGACTGGATCCCGGCGCGGAAGATCTCGGTCATGTAGGCGCCGTAGTTGAGTGACAGGGCGAAGATACCCGAGGGCACTGGGTCCCACGTCAGCCAGGTGACGTGCAGGGCCTGGCCGATCTGCGGCAGCGCGAGGAAGACGAAGAAGATCTGCACCACCAGCGGCGTGCCGCGGATGAGCGAGATGTAGAAGGTGGCCAGGGCGTAGAAAGGAGGGAAGCGCGAGAGCCGCCCCAAAGCGCCCAGTAGCGCCAGGCCCATGGCGAACAGGATCGAAAGCAGCGAGATGCCGATGGTCAGGCCCAGGCCTTCGACGAAGGGGATGGGCACCGAGAGCAATGGGCGAAAACTGGTGTTCACCGACAGCGACTGCGAGCCCAGGCCGGCGACGAAGAGAATGCCGCCCAGCGCCAGCAGCGGCAGCATGATGCGCCGCCGCCGATTGGGTTCGCCACGCGCGATGTAAGCCAGACCCGCGCCGGCCAGCATCAGCACGCCCGCCACGATCAAACGCCTTGCGGAAGCCGCGCGGCCGAGCGTGGCCGCGCTTTCGGCATTCACCCCCGGGATGGTGCCGGGCGTGGTGAGCAGGACCACACCGCCGACCAGCATCCACAGGGAGGTGAAACCGAGCAGCGCAGTCGCGCCGACGGCCATCCAGCGCCGGGCCGGAAAGCCGATGGCCGCCGTGCCCAGCAACAGGATGCCCATCGGCACCAGCACCGAGGTGACAGTGGTGTAGCCGGCGATGAACGGCACCCACTTGAGCATGAAGCTCAGGTCGAGGCGGATGGCGCTCATCAACCCAACCAACGCCAGGAGCAGGACGGCCCACGAGGCGAAGTTTCCGGCCGAAAAGCGCGCGGCGCGCCGCCGCACGTGCTCGGCTACCTGCTTTTCGACCTTCTGACCTTCAAGTGCAGGATCAGTTGAGTTGTCCATTGTTGGCTGAGCCCACGGGAGCGTTCAGCAGCGGGGGATGGTCCAGGAGCCGGGAGGAAAACCCGGCTCCTGGCAGGACTATGCGGTTCGTCGGTAAGACAGGATCACTGTCCAACTTTGCGCGCCAGATCGACCTTGTACCACTTCAGCGAAAGGTTGCTGAGCGTGCCGTCCTCGCGCATGCCCTTGATGATTTCGCTCAGCTTGGCCACCAGGGAGGTGGGATCCTTGCTGGCGGTCTTGTCGATGGCCACGGCCAGAGCCTCGTAGTACACCGGGTCGCCGAGGTTCTTGACCTTGATGCCGCCCTGCTGTGCGCCAAAAATGGTCGTGGAGTTGGTCAGCCAGGCCTCAAAATCCATGCGGCCGGCGGCCCACGCCTGTGCGCACTCCTGGTCGGTGGGGTAGGTGACGACCCGAGCCCCTGTCACCTGATAGATGATCTTTTCCCCGATCAGGGTCAGGCTGCCGTTGTTCTGCAAGTAGGATTCATACGTGGTGGCCGCCGCGGTGCAGATCGATTTGCCGTTGAGCTCATCCACCTTGGTCAGGGCCGAGCTTTCCAGCACGGCGAACTGCGCGGGCGAATAGTAGTAGGGTTCGGTGAACCACAGGACTTGCGCGCGCTCTTCGGTAGGAGTCATCGAGCCGATGGAGGCATCCCAGCGGTCGCCCCAGTGGCCGGAGGTGATGGTATCCCAGTCGGGGGTCACAAACTCGACCTTGACCCCCAGGCGCTTGGCGACTTCCTTGGCCACATCGATATCGAAGCCGTCGAGCTGGCCCTGGTCGTTGAGGAATGACTGTGGCGCGTAGTTGGGATCGGTCGAGATGCGCAAGACGCCGCGAGATAAGACATCGGCCATGAGATCGGGCGCCGCGGTGGGGGCCGCGGTCTGGCAGGCAGCCACCATCAGGCTGAGCGCGAGACCGAGCCCCACCGCGGCCGGAATCCGATTCACTGGCTGCATACCTCAACGCGTACCGGCGACGTGCCGAGCCCGCC
>JAPLGX010000131.1 GCA_026389925.1 Chloroflexota bacterium | reverse complement strand
TAGAAACCGATGGACTTCTCCTATCTCAACGCCGTGATTCGCAGCACCTCCTTCCCGGCTTTCGACCCGTGGTTCGCCGGCGGGTACATCAACTACTACTACTACGGGTTCGTCGTTGTGGCGATCCCGATCAAGCTCTTGGGGATCGTGCCGTCGTTCGCCTACAACCTGACCCTGCCGACGTTGTTCGCGTTGGTGGGCAGCGCGGGATTCGGCCTGGCATGGTCACTGGCGACCCACATGCGGCGCGAGGGCCGACCGGGACTCTCGCCTTGGCTCGCGGGCGCGGCAACCGCAGTCGGGCTGGTGCTCTTGGGCAACTTAGGCGAGGTGCGGCTCATGTGGCGGGCCATGCTCAGTGCGAGCACGATCGGCCTGCCGCGTAATGTGTTGTTTGGTCTCACCAACTTGATTCACGGGCTCTGGGGTGGCTGGCGGCTGCTCATCGGGCAGGCTTCGGTGGCATACAGCACCGGCGACTGGTACTGGCTGCCGTCACGCGCCATTCCGGTGGCCCTGGATGCAGCGGGAATCCCTCTCGAGGCGGAGCCCATCACCGAGTTCCCGTTCTTCACCTTCCTTTATGGCGATCTGCATGCGCACATGATTGCCATGCCCATCACTCTCCTGGCGCTCGCCGCAGCTGTGGCCCTCGTTTTGCGCCACCGCACGGTCGAGAGGTGGCGCGAATTCCTGCCGGTGATGTTGATGGGCGTGCTGGCCGCCGGCGCACTGCGCCCAACCAACACGTGGGATTTTCCGGTTCAGCTTGGCCTGATCTTGTTGGCCGTGGGATACGGCAACTGGCAATCGTGGCAGGAGTCCAATGCGTCGGGAGACGGCGCGCGGGTTGTGGTCCGCGCCCTCGCGCAGATGACTTTGGCCGTCGTTCTGGCATTTGTCCTCTATCAGCCATACTCCCAGTGGAACGTGCAGGGCTACACGGCGGTGGAGGTATGGCACGGCTGTGGATGGCTCGCACGCCGCTCTCGCGGTTCAGCGGCGCCAGGCCCGGGTCCATCCTGGCCGGGTTGCTGCTGATCGGCGTGCTCGCGGGCGCCGCAATTGTCGTGCTCTACGTCTCCGGGTATCAGGCGCTCAGCCTGGCGCTCCCGCTCTTGTTGTGGGCGGGATTGCTGGCGCTGCGCAAGGAGCAAAACCCGGGCACGCGCGCGATACTGGTTCTCGCATCGGTTGGCCTGGCGTTGACCGCGCTGGTCGAGGTGGTCGTGCTCAAGGGCGACATCAGCCGCATGAACACGGTGTTCAAGTTCTACCTGCAGGTGTGGCTGCTCTTCGGTGTGGCCGCCGGGCCCGCGCTGGCGTGGGCTGTGGATGCGCTCAATCGAGAGAGCCATAGGCTGCGCGGGTTGTGGCAAGCGGCCCTGGTGCTGCTGGTGCTAGGGGCCGGGTACTACACCTACAAGGCCGGCCTTTCGAAGATTCAAGACCGGATGGCGCTTGAAGCCCCTCGCACCCTGGATGGCATGACCTTCATGGCCTACGCCGGCTACGCGGACCACGGCAAGGATTTTTCGTTGCGCGAGGACTACGACGCGATTCGCTGGATGCAGGAGAACGTTCACGGTTCGCCGGTGATCGTCGAAGCCAACACGGTCGAGTACCACTGGGGCTCGCGCTTCACAATCTATACCGGTTTGCCCGGCGTGGTGGGTTGGAATTGGCACCAGCGACAGCAACGCGGGGTCGTCTCGACGCTCTGGGTCGAGGAGCGGGTGCGCGAGATCGGCGACTTCTACGCCACGCCGGATGAAGCACAGGCCGAGAGCTTCCTGGCGCGATATGATGTGGCCTATGTCATCGTGGGCCAGCTTGAACGCGCCTATTACCCCGAAGAAGGGCTGGCCAAGTTCGAGCGGATGACGAACGAGGGCCTGTTGCGCCGCGTGTACTTTGAGGGCCAGACGGTCATCTATGAGGTGGCCCATGCCTCGTGAGTTGGGGCTCGGCCGGCGCTCGGAAGGGGCTAGCGCGTGAGTGCTCTGATCGCTGGAACGGATTTCCTGCGCTGGTGGATTTGCTCCTTCGCGGTCCAGGCGGCGGCCTGGCCGCTGGTCCACGGCGTGTTCCGGCGGTCGCCCGATCGCGGGCTGGCTTTTGCCCGCCCGATCGGCTTGCTGCTGGTCGGTTTCGTGTTCTGGTTTGGCGCGGTGCTCGGAGTGTGGACGAACGCTTCGAGTTCGGCCTGGCTCGCGATGCTCATCGTTTTCGCCGTGGGGCTGTGGTGGGCGCGGCGCGACGGGCGCAACCCGTGGGCCGAGCTACGCCGGCTTCGCGGTCTGCTGCTCGGGCAGGAGGTCCTTTTCCTGGTCGCCTTCGCGGTGTGGGCGGTCATCCGCATGCACAACCCGGAAGCAACCGGCACCGAGAAGCCGATGGAGCTGGCTTTCATCAACGCGGTGCTCAAGTCCTCCCGCTTCCCGCCAAACGATCCGTGGCTTTCGGGTTACGCCATCTCGTACTACCACTTCGGCTACATCCTCGTGGGGATGCTTGCCAAACTGGCGTCTGTTGCGGGAGGCATTGCCTTCAATCTGGCAGTCGCCTCATGGTTCGGGATGGCGGCGCAAGCAAGCGCCGGCCTGTTGCACAATCTGCTTGCACTTCGAAGCGAGAGCTCTGGCGAGGGAAGCAGTTTTCGCCCGACCTCTCTCCTCGCACCGCTCACGCTGCTCCTCATGGGCAACCTGGCCGGCGTGCTCGAGGTGGTGCGGGCTCTTCGCGTGGGCTGGGGGACGGGTGCGTTTTGGCGCTGGCTCGACATCCTGGAACTTGCCGATGCGCCCAGCGGGCCGCTGACGATCGACCCGCTTCAGTTCCGCTTCTGGTGGTGGTGGCGCGCCTCGCGAGTGATTAACGACTTGGACCTTGGCGGGCGAAGTATCAGCCTGCAGCCGATCGATGAGTTCCCGGCCTTCTCCTTCGTCCTGGGCGATCTTCACCCGCACGTGTTGGCGCTTCCCTTCGGGCTGGCGGTGATCGGGCTGGCGCTCGAACTCATGCTCGCTGTAATCCATGCGCGCCGCACCGACGCGGGCGCTGCCGCAGCGCGGGCCATGCCCTGGCCGTTTGTCGCGATCGCCGGGGTGCTCATCGGCGGGTTGGCCTTCCTCAATACGTGGGATTTTCCGATTTACCTTGCCGTATGCCTTGGTGCGACATGGCTGGGTTGGCGGCGTGCGGCGGATCGCGCCGATCTCAAGGCCTTGGGGTTACGCTGGGCCGCGCTCATCGGAGTGGGCGTGACGGCCTATGTTCCGTTTTACGTCGGTTTCGCCTCCCAGGCCGGAGGAATCCTGCCGAACCTGATCTTCGTCACCAAAGCCCAACAGTTGTTGGTCATGTTCGCGCCTGTGCTGGTCCCGCTGGCGGGCTGGCTGCTTGTTGCCATTCTGGCTCGGGAGGGTGTTCCGGACTGGCGGCGAGGGGCGATCGTCGGGGTGGGCGCCGTGCTGGGCCGCCGGAGGGGAAGGCGTGCGAGCAGGCGGCGGGGGTGGAGGGCCGGCACCGGCCACCTGCGAGGCGCCTGCTACCTGCTGCTGGGCCGCCCCGTCCGCCTGCAGCTGCGCACGCGCGCCGGAGGTG
>JAPLGX010000017.1 GCA_026389925.1 Chloroflexota bacterium | reverse complement strand
TCTGCGCGCGATGTGAGTCTCCGTGAGCCCTTCCAATTCGCAGAAGTTGAAGAATGCCCGCGCGTTGACTACGCCGCTCCAAACGCTCCGAGGCTTGAGGCCCTTGGCCTGCAGCGAGTCGGCCCACTCGCGCAGTAGCGTCAGCGTTGGCTCCCGGCCATCGAGGAATGCCTTGAGGCGGTCGAGCCACATCTTCCGTTGCCCTATCGTTTGCTCGACTCGCCCGAGCCTGCGCATCGCGCGCAGGTGGGCGTCAACAGCAGCATCCCAGTCGAAGTTCATGCCACACCTCCACCGATGAGGGCAGCGCAGCGCAGGTTGCCGCCTCCCGCCTCGAGGGCGCGCAGTATCTCGGGCAGGTCGCGTGTCACGTCATGGGCGAGGGCCGCACAGACACGCCCTCCGTGCATCTCGGCCTCGTGTGCATAGTGTGCGCACTCACTGCCGAACCATATCAAGTTGCCGATCGACTTCGGCGCATGTTCCGCTATCCACTGCCAGGCCAGCTCCTCACAGGCCTCCGAGAGTCCGTCCACGAACGACGCGGGTAAAGGGCACACCACCACTTCGTCCTCTGACACCTTCACGATCGCTTCCTGCACATCATGGATAACCATTGCGGCCTCCATCGACTATGGCCGCCTCGCCCTACCTCACATTGAAGAGGTCGGGGGTTCAAGTCCCTTGCCGCCCACCACATATAACGAGGTCCTGGCCGATCGGCCAGGACCTTTCTCGTTGCGCTAGTCGTCGTGCGCAGGATCGCCTGCGAGCCATGCGACCCCGGGCGTCTCGCGCAGCACCGGCCTCAAACAAAGCGCGTGCCGGCCAGCGCCTCGAGCACCGCAATCACGGCAGAGTTGTCCAGGTCGCCCAGGCCCATCTCCCGCATGGCGCCGAAGAGCTGCGCGTTGACCGCTGTCGACGGCAGAGGCATGCCATACTGGCGTGCGGTGTCGAGCACAATCCCCAGGTCTTTGGCCTGCATGCGCCCGCGGAATCCGGGCTGGCGGTTCCCGGCCAACAGACGCGGCGCCTTCACGTCTAGCGTCCAGCATTGGGCGGCGCCGCCGCGAATGGCCTCGACCACCTTGCGCGGGTCGGCGCCCGCTTTCTGCGAAAAGAGGATGAGCTCGGCCATCGCCACCATTTGTGCGGCGGCCATGATCTGATTGGCGGCTTTGGCAATCTGCCCGGCGCCCGAATCGCCGACATGGGTGATCGTTTTGCCCATGGCCTGCAGCACCGGCCGCGCGCGCTCAAGCGCCGCCGCTGAGCCTCCCACCATGATCACCAACGTTGCGTCACGCGCTCCCACATCGCCGCCGCTCACCGGGGCATCCAGGCAGCTCACGCCAAGCGGCGTGAGGCGCTCGGCGATGAGGCGGGCCGTGGCCGGCTTGATGGTCGAGTTGTCGGCATAGATCAGCCCGGGATGGGCGCCGGCGGCGATACCCTGTTCGCCTAACGCAACAGACTCCACATCGGGCGAATCGGGCAGACAGGTCATCACGACGTCGACTTGTCGAGCGACCTCCGCCGGATTGGCCGCCGTGCGGGCACCCGCGGCGGCGAGTTCATCGACCGGCGCCAGGCTGCGGTTGTACACAACCACTTCGAAGCCCGCCTTGAGGATGTTGCGAGCGATCGACTTGCCCATCACGCCCAGGCCGATGTATCCAACTTTCATGAGTCAATTCTCCTCGAAGCGGGGGCTGGGGCAGGCCAAAGCGGCGAAGTCGAGCACACCCCGTTCCCGATACGGACGTCGCTCATGCCTTGGAGGCAGGTTCGAGCCGGCTTCCCTCGGCTGTGTCCACCACGATCCAGCCCATGGAGGCGATCTGCGCTCGCAATTGATCGGCCAGCGCCCAGTCCTTGCGCGCCCGCGCACCCAAACGTTGCTCCACGAGCGTCATGACCTGCGCATTCGGTGTCCCTGGAGAGCGCACGTCGCGCTCCTGATCCAGGGCCATGGTCCAAACCTCGGGCGGGATACCCTCCGATGCCTCCGGGAGGCGGAAGGCCCCGAGCTTGTTGATTTCAAACGAGGTGCCGCTCTCCAAGCGCCACTCGTCGGCACCGCACTGCAAAGTCACCCCACCGCGCCCGAGGACGCGGCACGACCGAGAACCCGGCTCGATGAGCAATCCCGTGTGTTCGTCTACGCCGACGACGCGGACATCGCGCGGGAGCAAGGCGGCCATGGCCCGAAAACGCTCCCGGCCCATGAAGCAGCGGCTCGTGTCAAGCCCGGCGCCGCCTTCCGCATTATCCCAATGAGGGACGAAAGCCAGGCGCAGGCCGAACGGCGCGAGAAGATCCAGCCCAGGTTTCCAGTGGGGGTCCTCGCCAACTTTGTAGATTTCGTAAACGGGGAGAGCGAAGGTGCCGGCCGCGATGGTCGCGGCACTGGCCAATGCGAGGGCCGCACCCAGACGGTGGCGCGCAATGATGAAGTGCCAGGTGAGGCTCCCCTGCAGTTGACGCACGGCATAGGTGGGGCTGCCCGGTCCGAGGAAAATCAGATTCGAGTGAAGCAGGGGCGCCTCGACCTGTGCGTCATCCGGACTGAAGGCCGTGCCTCTCCGGCGCGCAGGAATCACCGTGACGCGCGGATGATAATTGTGCAGCCGCGAGCGCGCGAAACGGGCAACGCGGCCGACAACTTCGGCCGAGTTGAGTTCGAAACCGGCCGGCGTTTCGACGAAGGAGACATCCAGAGGCGCGGACAGGCTCCGGGCAAGCGCCTCGAAAACACGCGCCCCGCTCAACGATGTTTCCCCAGATCCAAAAAGCGCAATCGTGCCGGGTGAAGAATGGGGCAATAGATGAAGGCTCCGCGCTACGTATCAGGCTGGCGGGGCCGCGCAAATGGGGCACCAACCCGTCGGCCCATGAGGAAAGCCGCCTGTGGCAGTATACCCCGCCGACTGGAGGAGGCAGAGGCAGGGGGCCGAGTGGGCGAGGCGGGAGAGCTCATCCGCCGTACGTGCAACCCGTCTCCCACATCACCAGCGGCTGGAAGTCGCCCTCGCGGATGTCCGCTTCGACCACTTCCGCCACGAACACGGTGTGGTCGCCGCGCTTTAGCGTGTCGGTAACCCGCGCTTCGAGCCACGCCCAGGCATCCGCGAGAATCGGTGCGCCCGAGAACGAACCGCGCTGGAAGGCGAACCCCTGGATGCGATCAGCCTCCACGCGTGATGGTTTGAAGAATGCGGCGGCCATTCCCTTCTGCTCCCGTGTGAGGACGTTTACCGCCAGCCGTTGAGATCGCTCTGCCAAGCGATGCAGATTGCTATCGCTCCTTAGCGCCAGCATGATCAGTGGCGGGACGAACGAAGCTTGCGATATCCAGTTGATCGCGCCCGCTGCCAGTTCCTCCCCCTCGGCGGCGCCCGCAACGTACATGCCGTAGGTCAACGTGCGCAAAGCCCTCTTCTTGCGTTCAGGGTCCATGGCTCCTCAATCGGTCAGATGCGCGGGACTGCATTGCGCGGGTCACGATTGCGGCGGCAGAGAGACGACCAGGTATACGCGATTCCCCGATGGGTCTTGCGTCTGATGCATCCCGTCTATCTCATAGAGCGGAGCTCCGGTCGCACGCAATTGGGTCAGCGTTGCCTGCAGGGCTTCGCATGAAGGCAAGACCAGGGTGAAGCGACGCAAACCCGGGGAGGCGGCGGGCGGTTGGGGCGCCCCGACCCCGGCCCAGGTGTTGATGCCGACATGATGGTGGTAATCGCCGGCCGCCAGAAAGGCCGCCTGGCTTCCATATCGCTGGATAAGGTTGAGACCCAGCCCCTCGTGGTAGAACACGACCGCCGGCTCGAGGTGGGCGACATGTAGATGGACGTGCCCCATGCGCAGCTCGCGTACAGACTCGCCGCCCTCCATCCCTGCCGCCTGGGATTCGTTCATAAGCGCGTCAAGATCCAGCGGCTCCGCGACCATCGCCAGCGTATCACCGCGGCGCGGCCAGGCGGCCTTGGGCCGGTCCGCATAGAGCTCGATGCCGTTTCCTTCCGGATCGGCGAGATAGAGGGCCTGGCTGACGCCGTGATCGGATGCACCCTCGATCGGGTACCCGCTGGAGGCCAGGCGCAGCAACGCGGCACCGAGCGCCGCGCGCGAAGGGTAGAGGAGCGCCATATGATAGAGCCCGGTCGACCGCGCCAACCGGTCTCGCGCCTGGGCGCCGGACTCGAGGCGGACGAGTGTCTCTACCACCAGCGGACCGAGCAATGCCTCGCCAGGGCGGGCTGGGCGCTCCGTCAGTCCGATGACTTGTCGGTAAAAACCTACTGTCCGTTGCAGGTCCACGACCCCCAAGGTCACCTGGCCAGGATGGGTCGCCGCGTCGATTGGACGCGTTTCTGTCTCTGTGATCACTGCCTTATCCATGTGTCACCTTGTTTTGGATGGGGCGGAGCCTGGCCGAGGGCCAGCCGCGCGTGCGGCCGGCTGGGAGCCACGTTGACTGCCAGTTGCGCAGGCCGTCAAGCAACGGGACGAGGTGAGAGCCTGCCTGGGTGAGCGCATAGCGGGCCGACCCCACCGGCCGGACGCAGCTCGACAAGGCCTTCCGCCCGAAGGAATTGCAGGCGCTGGGAGAGAGTGCGGGGGTTCACGCCGCCCACGCCCTGTTGCAGCTCGCAAAATCGCATTGGTCGGGCGAGATGGAAGAGTATCTGGAATGTCCATCGGGCACCAAGGATGCGCGCCGTGGCCGCCACAGGGCATTCCTGGGCTTGTCGGAGTGGCTCAGGTGTAACGGAGTACCACAGCGCCGTTTGGCCGGTCTAGAGCCCAGCTAGGCCCAAGATCTGGCATGTTGCCACCGCCTTCCGCCAAACCTGGTGGTGATATACCACATATAGTAGATAGTAATACTCCGGTCTTGCGTTGTCAAGGAGGAGGGAGATGGCAGCCCGGCTGGCGAAATCGAAGATCCGTCGCGCGCAGGCCAGATCGCCGACCGCCGCGTGAGGTGCAGCGATGTCGCCCTTTATGCAACGAGCTAGATGTTGTATGCTAGGCATGGGACGAGAGAGGGCGAGATCTTGATGGGGTGCCTTGTATGAGTCGAGGGGGCTCAGAAGACAGGGGCATCGGGAGGTAGCGTGATGAGCCCCGAAGAGAAGACGTTACCCGTGCGAGCGACTCGTTTGATCGGTCAGCTCAGCGAGGGCGACGCCTACCATCGTCAGACGGCCGCCGAGGAATTGGCCAGCCTCGGCTTCCGCGATGTGCGCATCCAGTTGGCGCTGGAGAACGCCGCCAGCGATGACCCGGAGAAGAACGTTCGGGATGCGGCCTACGAGGCGCTGGTCATGCTTGACTATCGGCAGGGGACGGCGGAGCAGCGCGCAGCGGTTGTCCGGGAGAGGCTGAGCGCAACCGGCAAGGCGGCTGTGGGCATTAAGCCCTTGCCACAAAAGGTGCAGAAGTTGCTCGATCGGCTCAAGGCCACCGATCCCTACCAGCGGCAGACGGCAGCCGAAGAGCTGTCGGCCCTCGGTTTCAAGGATGCGCGCGTGCGGGTCGCGCTGGAGGCCGTGGAGGGCAGTGACCCCGACAAGAACGTCCGGATGGCCGCCCTCGAAGCGCTTGTGATGCTCGACTACCGCCAGCCGAAAGCAAGGCGTTAAGAGGCTTGAAGCGCCGCTCGCATAGCCGAACCAATGCCTCGTTTGATCATCTATCGAAAAGCAAAGCGGCCCGCGCGGCGGGCCGCTTTGCTTTGGCTGGGGGTCGAGGATTCGAACCTCGGCATGCGGATCCAGAGTCCGCTGTCCTACCGCTAGACGAACCCCCAAGGCAATCCCATTTTACCACGGTCGCATATGCCGCGCCTGTGGCCGGACCACACAGGTGCGGGCGAACCGACCATGGGCGCGCCCCGTCGACCTGATCGTGCTCGGCAATGGACCACAGGGAGAGGCGGCCCTGCGGGATTGCACGCCGGTCGCTGCACCAGGCGCGGACGGCGATCCGTTCTCAGTGCGCTCCGGAGTCGCCCCGTCTCCAATGAATAGAAAGAGAGCTGCCGCATCACAGGACAGCTCTCGAGTACGTCTCTCGTGCCCGGATACCGCCCACTTACATCGCGCGCAATGTGCGCTCGGCTGCGGCCAGCCGCACCAGAACCTTTTCGCGTCCGATGATCGCTATACTCCCGAAGAGCGGCGGGCTGACGGTCTGCCCGGTCACCGCTGCGCGCAGGATGCCGAAAAGCTGCCCGGGTTTGAGCCCGAGGCGTTCGGCCAGGTCGCGCAACTTGGCCTCCAGCGCCGGGTCCGCGAGGTCGGCGTGCCCAGTGAGGATCTCGCTCGCCGCACGCACGGCCTGCGCCGAAGCCTCCGGCGTCATGCCCTTGCCTACCAGGGCGCTCGCCTCGGGAACCACTTGCTCGCGGAAGAAGAAACCTGCCATCTGCACTCCGTCGTGGAGCGTCACCACCCGCTCCTGGATGAGCGGCGCGATTCGCCGGAGGAGGGCCTCGCCGGCTGCGAGGCCAGCCTTTTCGAAGAACGGGCGCATGCGCCTCGCCAGGTCCTCGGGCGCCAGGCGCCGCAAGTGGACGCCGTTGAAATGGTCGGCCTTGGTGAAGTTGACCGCGGCCGGGGCCGGGGTGAGGTGGTCGAGGCTGAAGCGTTCGACGAGTTCGGGCAGCGAGAACACGTCCTGCTTCTCGTCGAAGCTGGCCCCCATCAGCGCGATCCAATTGACCACCCCTTCCGGCGTGTAACCCAGCTCGCGCAGATCGCGCACGAAAACGGAGTGGCCCTCCGTCATCAACTCCGCGCTTTCGCGCTTGCTCATTTTGCCTTTGCCGGAGGGTTTCAGGAACACCGAAAGATGACACCACTGCGGCTCGTCCCAGCCGAACGCGCGATGGATCATGGCATGCAGCGGCAGCGAGGGCAGCCATTCGGAGGAACGGATGACGTGGGTGATCTTCATCAAGTGGTCGTCCACCATCGCCGCCAGGTGATACAGCGCCCAGCCATCCGACTTGAGCAGGATGAAATCATCCAGGCCCTTGTTGTGGACGGTGATCTCGCCGCGCAGGACATCCACGGCACTGGTGGCGCCCTCGGGGGGTGTCTTGAGGCGCACCACGTGCGGCTCGCCGGCGCGGACGCGCGCCTCGGCCTCGGCCGGGGTCAACCGGCGGCACAGCCCATCGTAGCGCGGCGGCTCTTTGCGCTGCTGCTGCCGGGTGCGCAATTCCGCCAGCCGCGCCGGCGTGCAGAAGCAGGTGTAAGCATGCCCGCGCGCGATCAGCTCGTCCGCGTGCGCCTGGTAGATCTCCTTGCGTTGCGATTGGAGATATGGGCCGTAGGCTCCGCCAACATCCGGCCCCTCGTCCCACGTGAGCCCGAGCCAGCGCAGGCTGGCCAGGAGGTCCTCCAGCGCGCCGGGCACCAGTCGCTTCTGGTCGGTGTCTTCGATACGCAGCAGGAATTGCCCGCCCGTCTGACGCGCGAGCAGGAAGTTGTAGAGCGCCGTGCGAGCGCCGCCGATGTGCAGGAAGCCGGTCGGGGATGGGGCAAAGCGAACGCGTGCAGGTTGGGTCATCTCAGAATTCCAATTCCTGGCGGTGAATGACGACGCTCTCGACCAGGCCGACGCCCAGCAGCGCCGACCACAATGCG
>JAPLGX010000079.1 GCA_026389925.1 Chloroflexota bacterium | reverse complement strand
GGGTCGGCCGCGGAAGGCACCCGGCCTGGAGAAGCGTATCCCGGCTGAGCAGGCCGCGAGGCTTCTGGCCAGCCTGCCCCCAAGAGCCTGGAAGAGAGTGGCGTGGAGAGAAGGGACCCGAGGTTCTCTGGTCAAAGAGTTTGCCAGGTTGCGGGTCTACCGCACCGGGCAACGTGGCCAGTCCCTGGCCCACTCGGGTTGGCTGATCGGCGAACGGCCCGTGCCAGGTCACCCTGGCGACAGCAAGTACTACTTCGCCTGGGGCCTGGATCGCCGTCGGCTGGAAGATCTGGTCGACCTGGCACACCTGCGCTGGGTGATTGAACGCTTCTACCAGGACGCGAAAGGTGAGTTGGGTCTGGATGACTACGAGGGACGCTTGTGGACCGGGTTCCATCGCCATCTGGCCCTGGTCATGCTGGCCCATTCGTACCTGGGCCTGCGCCAATCCTATGCGTCGGAGGCAAGCCAAGCGGGACCCCCACCCAAACGGGTGCGCACGGGTCGACGAGTCCCTGCCTCCCCGCCGCGACGGGTTTTTCCCCCCACCCGGACGGACCAGCGTGGCCGCCCGCAGGCGAACCGTCGTCGACGAACTCTTCCTGCAAGTCATTGAAGCCACGCTCCGCTCCAGACAGGGTCCATCTCATTATCTAACAAAGTAGTACTAGCAGGCTCCAAGAAAGGATCGACCCATGCATCTCAACCCCCTTTTCAAGCGGACCTGGCAATTGGCCTGGTCGTACCGCGCGACGTGGTTCCTCGGCGCGCTGTTGGCGCTCACCACGTGCAACGGGCTCTTCGCAGGCTATGTCTGGCGGGGCCGAGATGTGGCCGCGCACAACACACTGCGCCTGACCCCGGCCCTCACACTCAACTTCCCGGGCGAGGGGTTGAGCATCGACCTCACCCAGCCTGAGGCGATTGGCATCCACATTGGCAGCGGAGGGTTGACCGGGCTCGAGACCGTGCTCGGCGGAATCATCCCCGCAGGGGTACGCACGGTTGTGCTCAGCGGTTTGATTTTGCTGATCCTATGCGGGCTGGTCCTCGTCACCACGCGTTACGTGGCGGAGGCCGGGCTCATCCGCATGGTCGCACTAACCGAGCAAGATGGGGTTTTGCGGAGCGTAGGGCAGGGCTGGCGTCTGGGGTGGTCCCGATCCGCGTGGCGCCTGCTGCTCATCGATTGGCTTATCGCCCTTGTTGGGCTGGCGGCGATTCTGGTGTGCTTCGCACTGGCCCTCTCCCCCTTTTTGCTGTGGACCACCGGCAACATCCTGGCTGGGGCGCTCGGGACGGCCTTGGCCTCCGGGCTGCTGATCCTCGACGCGGCGGCAACGGCTGCACTGTTGATCGCCGTCTCTCTTGTGTTGCCCGTCGCCCGGCGACAGTGCGCCGCCGAAGGGCTGGGCGTGAGCGCCAGCCTGCACTCTGCCATCGGGCTCATTCGGGCCCATGTCGGGCAGGCGCTGCGGGTGTGGCTCGTGTGGGCCGGCATGCGCCTGGCATGGATGGTGACGATGGTTCCGCTGGTCATTTTGCTCGCGCCACTTGTCCTGGCACTTCTTCCGGTTGGACTTGTGGCCGGAGGGGTTTCAGCTCTTGCAGTCGGCGGCGTGCTGACCGTTTTCCTCAAGGGCGCGCTGCCGTGGATCATCGGTGGCATGGCGGGCCTGCCGGCGCTCGGGCTCGTGTTGAGCGCGCCCATCCTCGTCGCGAGCGCACCGATCGAAGTTCTCAAGTCGTCGTGGTGGACGCTGGCGGTGGGCGAATTGCGCCGCCTGCCCGAACGCGCACTGCCTCCGACGCACACTGAGCAGCCGGCTCCTGCGCCGGTTGCGCCCCAACGCATCGAATCCGCCCCCAGCATTGCCCCCGCGAGCGGGCCCGCCCCTCGTGCGGCGCGGGAAGCGCATGCGCCTGCCCCTCTGACACAGAGGCCGACGACGAAAGAACGCAAACGGCCCAAGGCCACCCGCGCCCCGGGTCGTCGCGCAAGCGCAAAGGTCGGATCAAGTCGGGGGAACAAAGCTGCGGCTGGCCGAGGCGCGAGGCGAAAAACGACGCCCCGCCGCAAGGGCTGAGCCGGCGTCACGCGAGGCGCCGGATAGCGAGGTAGGCGATTGCAGCCAGCGCGGCCGACACGGGCAGTGTGAGCAGCCAGGCCACGAGCATGTCGCGCAGCACGTGCCAGCGTACCTGATTCAGCCTATCGCCTGCGCCCACCCCCAGAACAGCCGTGCTCATGACTTGTGGCATGCTCACCGGCGCGCCCACCAACCCCGCACCCATGATCACCATCGATCCTGCGGTCAATGCTGCGAGCGAATGAATCGGGCGCAGGCGCAGGATGCGACCGCCCAGAGTCCGCATCACGCGCCAACCGGCCACCGACGTTCCTAGCACGAACGCGGCCAGGCTGGCCAGCACGACCCACAAGGGAACCTCGAACGATGAAAGCCTTCCCGCTGCGAGCAGCGCCAGCACAATAGCCCCCATCGTCTTCGGAGGATCATTGATTCCATGGCTGAGGGCAAGGGCTATCACCGCGGGGATCTGCACCCGCTGCAAAACCACGTTGGCGCGCGGCGGAGCCTGACGCAGGACGAGTATCGCCAGGCGAATTGCGAGGAAGCCGACCCCCAGGCCGAGTAAGGGAGAGAGGACGAGCGAGAGCAGCACGCCCGTCAGCCCGGCGCCGCGCAGCACGCCCCACCCTGCTGCAGCCACACCGGCGCCCACCAACCCTACCACCAGCCCATGCGTTGACGAAGAGGGGATGCCCGCCATCCAGGTGATCAAGTTCCACACTACCGCGGAACTCACCGCGGCCAGGACAACTTCGATTGGGATGAGATGGGCGTCGAGAATGCCGTTAGTCACCGTGCGCGCCACGGCGGTTCCAAAGAGAAAGGGCGCGGCGAGTTGGGCGAGCGCACTCAACAGCAGGCCGGGGCGCGGGTTGAGCGACCCGGAGAAGACCGCCGTTGCCACGATGCTTGGGCTGTCTTTGTAGCCATTGAGAAACGCGTAGAGCAGCGCGGCACAGATTGTGACGGTGAGCATCGTTGGCGAATCCGTAGCGCAGACAAGCCGCAATCATATCACTGTGCTCCCGCCGGGCGAACTGCGGGTGACTTGACTCCGCGAGGGGGCGATTCCCTCCGCGGCAGGCCCTCTCTCACGCTCGCCTCCGTGAGTCACGCCGCAGCCGCGTGCCTCTTATGCCGCGGTCCCTCCCCCGTTCGCAAGCTGGAACCGCCCGGAGCGGGCCCTATGCATCCCACCGAAGCCCTTCACACGTCGATCTTTTCAAGTGATGATCCGTGACGCGATTCCAGGTGGCGGGAGCCTCTCAGCCTGAGGGGCGATGATAAGGACCGGTCGTCTTGCGTCGAATCTCATCCACAGCTTGATGGTCGCCAGGCTGGCGTTGGCTGCCACCTGCCAGCCGGCTCCCGCGGCCTCCGCCCCCACCTCGACCCCCCGTACCCCGGGCCCGCTCACGGTGACGCTGCTGTATCCTCTTACAGGAACCGTTATCGAGATGGGTCAGTCCCTCAAAGCTATCGCGCAAGTCGCCGATGCGCGCGGGGGGTTGGTTGAGGACACCCAGGCGTCAGCCTGCTTCCCAGAGGGAGGCCGGCGCTTGCGCCCGTTGCTCCACGCGAGTGGATGCCGGGCGCCAGGAACGCGGAAGTCGGATTATCTTGTAGAATGGGAGACGCCAAGACCTGTCCTGAGCCGAGATTCGTTTCGCCACTCGGAACACGATACCCACACGACGCCCGATGGCACACTCTGGCCAATCGAAACCCGAGCACGCTCCCAACCGCACGGGCCCGCCCTGCGACCTGCGGGGTTCTGTGGCCATCCGCGCGATCCCGTCGCACGTTCGGCGCAGCGCCCGTCTGTGGTTCCTCATCAGCCTCGCGGTCCTGAGCGCATGCAACCGCGCCTCGGCCTCCATGTCCGGCGCCCCGCCCACAATCGTGCTCCAGGCGCCGCTTCAGGGGAGCTTGCTCGCCCTCGGACCGGTGGACATCGTGGCCCAGGCGGACTCGCCGGCAGGCGTCAGCACCATCGAGTTCTCCATCGACGACACCGTGATCGACAGCGTGTCAAATGCCGTGCGCACGATCTCCCTGGTGCGCGCCGCACGGTGGACGCCCACGCAGCCGGGTAGTCATCGTGTCCGCGTTCGCGCGCGCGACTTCTCGGGCACGTGGAGCGCAGCCGCCGAAGCCCAGGTGGTAGTCCTTGGAGAGCATCTGGTGCCCATACGGGCGTCGGAGCCCTCCGCCGCCGTTGAGTATGGTCAGCAGTGCACGACGGTCTACGCCGAGGATTTCGAAGGCGGGGGCGACGGTGTGCTGAGTCTGGCACTGCGCGGCGACGAGCGGTGGGGAATCACGACTGAGGCGGCGGGAGCTGCGGCGGGCCATTCCATGCCTCACGTGGCCGGTATCGGTGGCCGCGGCGCACCCTATCGCCCGGGCACCAATGCGCTGCTCCACACCCAACCGATTGACCTGACGACGTCCGCGCGCCCGCAACTCAGCTTCAATCTGCGCTATGACCTCAAGACAGGCGCCGACGGCGTGCGCGTGTTGGCCTCGCCGGACCGTGGGCAGACCTGGCACTTGCTCCTGCCGCAGGAGGGTTATCCCTCGCCCTATGTCACTGCCCTTTATGCCGAAGGCTTTGGCGATGCGCGGGGGTATTCCGGCGCCTCAGGCGGCTGGACGGCGCAGGTCTTCGATCTGAGTGACTATACCGGGAAGAGCATCCTCCTGGCCTGGCAATTCGCCTCGGACGAGACAGGCGGCGAGGGTGCCTTCGTCGACGATATCAAGGTCCTGGCCGACTGCGCGGCCTGGGTCACGCCGACCGCGCCGCCCACCCCCACGGCCACATCCACCCCGACCTCGACCGCCACCGCGACCTCGACCCCGACGGCCACAGCAACGCCGACGGGCACACCCACACCCACCGCGACACCGGTACCTTTCGGGTTCACCGAGCCCGAAGTCTCGGTGCAGCGCTTCTACTATGGCTTGGGTTGCACCGCGGGCCCAGATGAGGTTACGCTCACCATCGGCGTCACCCAGCGCAGCCAGGTCAAACAGGTGGCGGTCTTCATTCGCCTGTACGATCCTGCAACCGGCATCAAGACCTCCTGGAATTCCGGTTATCTTATGGAGGCACGCGACGACGGCACCTTCCGCCGCCGTCTGCGCTGGCAGGATGTGCCCGGCCACACCCACTTCGAATCGGCGCTGCTACAGTACCAGTTTGTGGCGGTCGACCCCGGCGGGGGGATCCTCGCTCGCAGCAAAGTCTTCGGTGACATCGTTCTCAGTGCCTGCCCCTAGCGGTTGACCTCGCTTCAACAATCGGCTTGGGTGGAACCGCTCACCCATCCGCCCGGTCATCACCGGCGGTTGCGGAAGTCGCGCCACACACCGCCACCTTCGGGCCCGCCGACCCTCACAAGGAGCATTAGGCGCAACGACAAAACGCGCGAGGAGCAGGAGCTCCTCGCGCGTGTATGCGGATGGAGACGCGAGTCAGACGGCAGCGGCCACCGGCGCGACGGTCTCCAGCGCGGCCAGGTGCGCCAAGGCTGACCAGCCGCCTGCTGCCCGCGCGCAATGATTTCCGCTGCACGCGTGGAGCTCGAGAACACGCCCATGTCATGCGAGAGCCGAGGCTGTACCAGCACATCGGGAGTCGCCATTTGCATCTTCGTCGTGAGCCGCGCGGCACACATGATCCCCACCGCATCCCAGGCGGTCTCGAGGAAGGTCGGCATGTGCCTGCCCCCGCCTTGCGGCGTCTCCATCGGGTCATCGGGTTGAGGGGTCACATTGACCGCCATCACAAAGTCCGCACCCATCGCCCGCGCCAGGTCGACGGGCATGTTGTCGAGCAGCCCCGCGTCCACCAGGAGTCTCCCGTTCCATTTCACCGGAGGCAGCACGCCCGGGAAGGCGCTGGCGGCCAACACCGCCTTGCAGCACCGATCCCTCACGCAGCGCGATCTCCTCACCTGTGTCCAGGTCCACGGCCTCCAGCGCGAGGGGAATGCGCAGATCGGCGAACGTGAGGTCCGGCGGCAGGTAGCGGGCGAAGAAGGCTCGCACCTTGTGGCCGGCCAAGGAGCCGCGATTGGGCGGGCGCACGTCCAGCAGCCCGATCAGGCGTCGCAGGCTCGCCATGTGCGGCGCCACGGCCTCCAATTCGTCGGCGGTCATGCCCGCGGCATAGCCCGCGGGGAAAATGCCTCCCATGCTGACGCCGGTCATGCAATCGATGCGAATGCCGCGGCGTTCGATGACCTTGAGCACGCTGATGTGCGCCAGGCCGCGCGCTCCGCCGCCGCTGAGGGTCAATCCGACAACCGGGCGATGTGTCCATTCCATTTTCGTTTCTCCGGTGTCCACCATCTACGTCTACGTTCCATTCTCAGTTTGCGGCGTGTCCTCGCCCCGGGCATCCATCGGATTCTGGGTTCAGCCTCCGTTTCAGAGGGGCTTGGCCCAGACTATGCGCGCAACGTCTGCGGCAGAGTCACTCCCGCAAACGAGGTAAGCCCCGCGCGGCTCCGGGCAGGCGAGGAGGGGCGTCTGCCGCGTCCGAAACACGCTCGGCCCAAGCGAGGCCAAGCGTCTTGGCAGCCTCCTCCTCCCGAGAGCACCCAGCCCTTCTGCAGCATCCAAGCTCCCGGGCTCTGGATGAGCCCGCCCAGACCGGATCGAGGCACAATGTCTTCAGCCCCGAAAGGCAGGATGACTTACCTATGTCACCGCAGCTCATCCGCACACTGATTGCAGGCGCTTTGTTCGTGCACGGGGTCGGCCACACGCTTGGCTTCTGGATGCCCACCAGGTCGTGGGTGCTCGGCCGCTTCATGGGGGAACCCACGTTGCGCGTTGTCAGCAGCGTGTTCTGGGTGGTCTCCGCGATGGGCTTTGTGGCCGCGCGCATTGCCTTCTTGGGAATCCTTCTCCCGCACGAGTGGTGGCGCAGCCTGGCGCTCGCTACGGCCGTCGTCTCCCTCGTTGGCCTGGTCGTGTTCATCGGCAACTGGCCGGCCTTCAACACTATCGGTGCGCTCGGCATCAACGTCGCCGTCCTGGTGGCGCTCTTGTGGGCCAAGTGGCCGCCCGAGGCGTTGATCGGCCGCTGAGGAATCGTTGATGGCCGCGGGCCGCCGCTGCCCCTATCGGCGGTGCGATCCTCCTGCGAACGCACCTCAGCAGTCATTGCGCCGGAGCCTTTCCACGGCCCGCCCTCGACGCACCGGGGCGGGCTGTGCTATTCTTCGGCAAATGCCCGCCGAGGCAGGCGCCCGCAAGGTCCAACCCAGGCTCGAATCGACGCGATGCGCAAATCCGCGAGGTGGCTTGGCTGGCTGCTCATTGTGGGGTCGGCCTGGGGCCAAATCGCGCTCGGCGTGTCGCTGCTTTCCGACCGGTCCCCGAAAAACCTGACCCTGGCCATATCCATCGAAGGCAGCGGGCTTTACACCCTGCTTCTTTTCTTCACCCGGCGCCTTTGGCTCCCGAAACTGGCGCGCCGCCCAATTGCGGGCGCCACGGTTCTGGGCATGGTCAATGCCGCAATCATCGAGGCGCTCTTCCTCGCGGTCCAGACGGCGCTTGGGGCTGAGGGCGTGGCCGCGGATCCCAACTTGGTCGTCGATTGGCTGTTGACCATGCCCTGGTATATCGGCATGGTGTGGTCGTTTGTTCGCGTCCAGAAATCGGAAACGTATGCTGCCTCTGCGGTGTTGCTGTGGGGAGCGGTATACGAGAGCGGGTCGGACGGCACCCTGGGGGGGGGCGTGATCATGCCGTTGCTCATGGGTGCTCGCGTCAACCCGATCGAGCACTTTGTGTTTCTCTTCGGGTTGGCCTTTTGGCAGTTCATCCCCGTCTACAGCTCGATGGTCCTGCCGCCGGCCTGGGTGCTCGCGGCAGCCCATCCCGAGGCGCCGAGCGAAATGCGTGCGAGATTCTTGCCTGGGTTGAAGCCGCTCTTGTGGCTCATCCCCTACACCCTGTACCTCGGCCTGGCCCTGGTCGTGATGAGCGTCATCGCCAATCGATGAATGGAATGGGTCTTCCCGAAAGTCGTTAGGCATGCATGGCATCGGGCCCTACCTCTACCTTGCCACCACGATGAGCTACAACCTACTTGCCGGGTTCCCCGAAGCAGGCGATGACCGAGGCGGCGCCCCGCTCCTCCGCAGGCCGGTGTGTGCGCGGTACATCTTGAGCCGGCCAGGGTGCCGCGGGGGTAGAAGGCTGTCATGAAGCGTTTCTTCACGCTGCGCACGCTGGTTATCGTCCTGGCAGTCTGGCTCGCGCTGTCGACATCGGCCGTCCTGGTCGTGGTGCTCGTCGGCGGCCGTCCGAATTCGCGCGCGGTCATTCTGATGGGCGCGGGCTTGGTCCTGCTGTGGGTCGCCTTCGGTGGAACGCTGATGCACCTGGCGCGGGACCGCGTGCGCGCATTCGTCCTGCGCCTGCCCTTGGATTGGCGCGTCAGCTTCGTGCTCATGGCCACCCTCTTGGCCCTGCTTGAAGAGGCTGTGACGACGGGTATGACCAACCTGGCACCCGTGTTGGGGGTACCGATCGGCGCAGCGTACATTACCGCCTCGGCCAACTACCTGGACGTGGTATGCCTGCACAGTGTGGTTGTATTCGTGCCCATGTTCGTCGCCTGGGCGGTCATCCTTCGGCGGTTGGCCTTCGGCCCGACCGCAGTGTTTGTGCTCTTTGGTCTCACCGGGACGCTGGCCGAGGCGGGCTTTGGCGGGACGCAGGCCTTTGCCGAAATCGCCATGTGGATCTTCGTCTACGGGCTGATGGTGTATCTTCCCGCCTATTGCCTGCCGGCGGAGCGCGGCGCGGCGCCGCCGCGTTGGTGGCACTATCCGCTGGCCATCGTGCTGCCGTTTGTGTTTGCGATCCCTGTGGCAGGGGTGGTCGGTGCGCTGCATCCGCTGCGGGTCCACTTCCCGCCCCTACCGCCGAACTCGTGAGGCACCCTGACCCGATAGTGACTCCTGAACGGAGAAGGTAAACTCTGCCCAACCGCCCTCTCCGGCAGAGGCGCAGTGGTGCCACCCCGGCCGGGGAGATGCCAATGGCCGAGATCACTCTGGTGTTGCTTGCCGCCTACCTGCTTGGATCGATTCCTACCGCGGTCATCGTCGTGCGCCGTGTCGCTGGCGTTGATGTCCGCACCCTCGGCGACGGCAACATGGGGGCCCGCAACGTCTCTCGGACTCTGGGCTGGAAACCCGCAACTGTCGTCGCGTTCGTTGATTTCTTCAAAGGAACGGTGCCTGTCCTCCTGGCGCAGCAAGCCGGACTTGTGCCCGCCTGGCAGGTTGCAGCGGCTCGCGCCGCCGCATTGGGCCACGACTTTCCAGTGTTCGCAGGCTTTCGAGGTGGGCAAGGTCTTGGGACGATACTTGGGGCGTTTCTGGCGCTTGCACTCGATGCGCTGGCCTTTGCCCTCACGCGCCTTTCCGACGCGAGCGCCCGCTTGGGGATCGTCGTCATCTTTGTTCTGATGTGGCGAGGGGGTCAGCCCGCGGTGGTTGTGTGGTGTTGCTCGGCGCCCTGGGGATGATCCTGGCGGTCCCAGTCAAGATGATGATCGACCGCCCGCGTCGCGCGCTCCTCAATCAGGCGGGACAGGGCCAACCGCTCCCCTGAATGGCTGCCCGCTCCCACTCTCGACTCGAGTGGGCCAATTGAGGCCCCGAGAGATCCCCTCCTTCCGGCACAGCAAAGCCCACACCGGTTTAGAATCGGGCATGCTGCAATGCAGCTCGACGAGCGGCGTACATCGAGAATGAGAAGAAACGTGGGCCAGGATTTCGAACGGACTTGGCAAAGCAGGCTATCACGAGTGCTGGACGCCGCCTACGGCCAGGACGTACGCCAACATGTGCTGCAAGGCGGCATGGATCTGAACGATAGCGCATCGCGCCTCGAGGTCATCGCGTGGACCTGCCAGACACTCGGGCGGCTTGAGAGTTCGGCCGGCGTCAAGAAGACGCGCAGGATCCTTTCCGCATGCGCCTGTCATTATCCTCAGAGCGAACTCGCTCCCGTGCGCGCTCGTTTCCTCGAGACGGGCGACATCGCGGCCGCTCACCACATGCTCCAGTCTCGTTTCGAGGCCTACCTTGAGTTGGACCTCGATCTCCCCGAGGAAATGCGCGGCGAGATTGTGCGGCGCGGCTGGGGGCTGGCAGGCGTGCTCAGCCCGACGCAGATCATCGCCACCAAAATGCCGAAAAGCGGCACGGTGCGAGAATACTTTGCGGAAACCGATGCCCGGCGACGCCGCGCGCTCTACTGCCACTGTCCGCGCGTGCGGCAACCGCCGGTGCTCGGGGACCGGTTACCGGCTTCTTATTGCTACTGCGGAGCGGGGTTCTACAAGGGCATGTGGGAGTACATCCTTGGCTCGCCGGTCGAGGTAGAGGTGCTCACCAGCGTTCTGCAGGGGGATGACGAATGCTCGATTGCCATCCACCTTCCCGATAGATGAGAACCATCCGCCGAAGCGCACCGCTGTGTGCGCGGCCAAGTCCCAGGCCTCCCGGCGTCATCTCCACGGTCGCCAACCATCAGCGTCCAGTTCCTATGAGATAGGCTATGTCCTCCTCCAAGAAGTTGACCCGCGACCACGCGCAGATCGACCGCATCATCCGGTCAAGCCAGGTCGTCCGGCTCGGCCTGGCCATAGCGGATGAACCCTACATCGTTCCGCTGGCCTTCGGCTACGACGGCGGCGCCCTCTACTTTCACACCGCGCGCGAAGGGCGCAAGCTCGATTTCCTTGCCCGCAATCCGCGCGTGTGCTTCGAGTTCGAGACGAACGTGCACTTGCTGCGCGACGATTCGAATCCCTGCCGCTGGTCGTTCGCCTACGAGAGCGTCATCGGCTACGGCCGCGCCGACGAACTGGTCGAGGCCACCGCGAAGGCACACGGCATGGGCGAAGTCATCCGCCATTACGCCGGCGCCGATCGCCCCTTCCCGCTAGAGGGTCTCACCGAGGTCCGCCTCTGGCGCGTCACGATTGACGCGCTGACTGCCAAGCGCTCCCCTATCTCGCAAGCGTAATCGCGGCCAACCTCTCTCGCGGACTCGCCGCGGAATGCGTCCCCGCTTGCCATCTGCCCCGATGGCCCTACAATAGAAGAGGCGCGGCACCCAGCGGCTGGGCACGACCACGGATCGGCTTGAGATGCGGCCCTTCCCGGCGCGGCCCATGCCTCTCCCGCTCCGCAATCCCTGCCCACCTTGATCAATCAGGAGGCCCACATGACAGACAGCGTGTACAAGA
The DNA here is from genome assembly GCA_026389925.1 of Chloroflexota bacterium. GTDB lineage: Bacteria > Chloroflexota > Anaerolineae > Anaerolineales > RBG-16-64-43 > RBG-16-64-43. The sequence continues at coordinate 431 of JAPLGX010000079.1, read as the reverse complement.
TCGTCGAGTTGGTCGGGACGAGCACCGAATCTTGGGAGAAGGCCGCCGCGGCGGCGGTCGAGATGGCCGCCCACAGCCTGCGCGACCTGCGCATTGCCGAGGTGACCCAACTCGACATGCAGATCGAAGACGGCACGATCCGGCTGTATCGGGCCAAGGTCAAGCTCTCTTTCAAGTTCGAGGGCCGCGAGTAAAGCTGCACACACTACGCCGACCTCACTGAGGCACCGAAGCTCGTAAACTGAGTGGCGTATCCCCCTTTGTGCGGCGCCACGCGGTAGCCCGGCCCACCGGCACACTCGAGCCATGCTGCATGAGTCGCGGCGCGGCCGACGACCGTGGGCGCTGGGCACATCCCAAGGCGAAGAGGATTCCACCGTGATGAGGCATGCCTTCCTCTTTGATCTTGCGGCAGTCTTTGTGCTGCTTGG
>JAPLGX010000457.1 GCA_026389925.1 Chloroflexota bacterium | reverse complement strand
TTAGGGAAACCGGTCTCCGGGGGGTATCCACAGACGGAGAGGCTCACCGCGCCGCCCTGCTCCAAGAACGCGCATTCCGCTCCTGAAGAACTGTTGGGCGACGGCTCCACACCCAGCCAATTGCCTCGGTGGTACTGCATCGCACCGGACGTCTGAAGCACCGACACCTCGGCGAGCGGGAACCTCACGCGCGTGTCAATGATGCCTTCCACCTGCGCGTGCTGGGTGGTGCCGCTCACGTCCGTCAAGCTATACATCGAGTCCTGCAGCGGGTACAGGATGTCCACCCTCTGAGGGGGCGTCTTTCCCGCTAGAATGTCCAGGATCTGGGCGTACGTCTTTCCCGCCAGGAGAGGGGGAAGGTTGTCAGACGCTACGTCAGACGCTGAAGGCACCAACGTGCCAGTAATGTCCGCGAGCGTGGCAGGCTCATTATTGGGGATCCAGCGGAGCGAATGCGTCTCCATGCTGTAGGAGGTTCCGACATCCTCGTACACCTCCCCATCAAGCCTCGACCACGTCGGCCGCGTCGAATACACCGGCATCCAGGTGGACGCGCTGTTGTTGTCGTAGCTGAGGTCCGTCTGGACAATGTTCTCGAACGCCACCGTGACCTGGACCGTGCCCTCGGTTCCGAACGAGGGCGTGAACGTGCAGGGGACCGAATCACCGGCAGCGACCGTGACGGTGAGGAGGGTCGCGACCTGGACCGCGTTCACGTACAACGCGCAGTTCCCGGTGGCGGCCGCGAGCCCGCGAGTCACTTTGACGTACGCGCTGATCGTGACCGGCGCCGACATAAGCGGCTCCCCCGGCACCTTCAAACGGATAACCGCCGGATCGGTGGTATTGGCCGCGATCACGACGACGTCGGCTTCGACGACGTCGGTGCGATGCCGATCGATGCAGGAAACGTTGACGTGCAGCGCCAGCCGATAGCCCACCTGAGCGCCCCGGACCCGCACGGTGACCGAGTGCTCGACGTTGTGCCGCTCCAAACCGTTGAAGTTCTGCGTCGAGACGAGCCGACCTTGGGCGTTGTAGACCTTGACCTGGATCTTGTCGATGCAGCCGACAGGCTTCGTGAAGAGCGAATCCCTTTCGCGATAGGCCGTGACGATAAGGTTCGTGGCGCTCGTACCGAAGAGCGCGTATGCTGTGATCGCCGCGGAACCGGAGCGCCCGGTCCACGGGTGACCGGAATGCTCCGAGCCATGCCGGGAGCCGTGCTGATCAAAGCTGGGTGCGATTCCCAGCGGGTTGGACTGGTCGGCGCACGCGATCACGCCCACCGCGACGCCCGCCATCGCCAGCTTCTGGAACCACCGCTTGTCCCTTGACCGGACCATACTCACGCTCCCCGCCTGTCGGACCCAATGTGGCTGCGCTCTCATGCCGAAACCGCGAGCGCAGTACTCCTCTGGCCATAATCTATAGCAGAACCCGGGCCAATCCGCATCCCAGGCGACCGGCCTGCCCGCAAGCTGGCTCGCCCGCGGCAGGCATTCTTCTGTAAAATGTTGCGCCACAGCATCTTATGAGCGCGGCTGAAGTCTCCCACGTCGCGGCCGTGGAGGCCTCCCCGACCGGCCGAACCCCGCTCGACCCGTTGCACCTTGCATCATGCCCCACTTAGTGCAGTGTGCAATATCCGGCGGCGGCCCCCCGGCGACCCGTGACGCCCGTCACACGGCCCCCTTTTCGGCTATCGGCTATCGGCTCCCGGCTATCGGCTATCGGCTCCCAGCTATATTCTCCGCTAGCCGGAGCGGACCCGATGGCCGACGTGACCCG
>JAPLGX010000161.1 GCA_026389925.1 Chloroflexota bacterium | reverse complement strand
GAACACCCGCCCCCCGCCCTCAATGACTGGACGCATGTCGTCGGCCACCTGGCCGCGCGTGCTGGCCGGCCGAAGCCCGCGAACGTTCATCGCCAGGAGCGCGTCATGCGAGTGGCCGTAAGCGTTCACTGCGCGTTCGTTAGCCTCCATTACCTGGCCGTCCGCGGCTACGAGGAGAATAATGTCGTTGGCGTAGCGGGTGAGCGCTGAGATGTGTTTCTCGATGGCCTTGCGTCCCAGTTCGAGTTCGAGGCTGCGGTGGTAGAAGCGAGCTTCCCGCTCGCGCCAGATCCACCCGGCCATCGCGGCCAACGCAAGACCAAAGACAAGGACCATCAAGGCGGTGCGCGTCGCCAGCGTGTAGAGCGGCGCCAGGAATTCATCTCGGTCCGTCTTGGCCACCAGGAACCAGGGCGACTGATCCACGTGATGCAAAGCGGCCAGCACCGGCTCACCGCGGTAGTCCTTTCCGTCCACCACGCCCTCCACGCCGCGTACGGCCATCGCCGCGGGCAAGTCCACCTGCGAGAGAGGGAAGTGCAGGCTCAGCGCCGGGTCAGGGCGCTGGCGCAATTCGTTCAGGTAGACGACTTGGTCTCCGACCTTCTCGACCAGTAACGTTTCGGCGGTGGTGCTTTCCACGGGCCAGGACTGAATCAGCGGAAAGAGAAAGGTTTGAGGGTCGAACCTTTCCACAAGCGCCCCGGCATGATCGGCCTGCGGTTCCCTCCCGAACGCGATGGGCACGACCAGGTCGATGTAGATCTTCCCGTCCTTGGCGTTATGAAAGAAATCCGTCAGCGTTGCGGCAGGCGATTCGAGCGCCCGATTGAGCAGGCCAGTTTCATACGACTCGCCCGGAGCCGTGCTATGCGCGACATTCAAGAGCACCCTGCCGTTCGCGCCGACCAGGAACATATCGGCGCAGGTATGGCTGGCGTGGTAGGTCGCTATCCACATCCACACCTCGGTGCGCACGGCGCCGGGCGCCGTGCCGCGCAGGACGTCGGCCAATGCCGACAGGCGAAGGCTGTCGGCCAGAATCGACTGGCCGTCTGCCAACCTTTCTTCGCGCCATAGTTGGATCTGGCCGACCTTGAGCTCGGCGATGGTCGTGAGCTGGGTCCCAGCCTGATCGCGAATGCCCCGGCTCTGGAACCAATAGGTCAGGCTGCCCGCGGCGATCGAAAGCAGCACCAGGACCCCGAAGAGGGACCAAAACAGCGCCGGTCGCACGCCAGGGCTGGCCTGCCTCTTCACGGGATCACCTCCCACCATGCGCCGCGCGAGAGGTGCACTCCCCACCCTCGGCGCCGGTTGTCAGGGCCAAGGGTCGGGCATGCCACCACAAGATGCGGCATGAAGGCAGCGTGCGGTCGCTCCCGGAAAGCAGACGTCCGTTCGCGTATGGCACGATCGGACGTCGTGGAAGGTTTGCAGCGGAGGTGAAGCGATCGACCCGAGAGGCCAGGGCATTCATCGCGACATGCGCGTCAGCCTGACAAATCGACGCTTCCCAACCTGGAGCACGGCGCCGTGAGGAAAATCCAGGGTCACTTCGGTGTCGCTCACGCCGGCCCCATCAAGCTTCACCCCTCCCTGTTCGATCAACCGGCGAGCCTCGTTCCGGCTGCGAGCCAAGCCGTGCTCCGCCATCCAATCCACCAGGCGTGGCGACCCTTCCACCACGATCTCCGGCATCGTTTCGGGTATGTCCGCCTGCTGGAAGACCCGTCGAAAGGCCTCCTGCGCCTGCGCCGCCTGCGCCTCGCCATAATAGATGGAGACAATCTCCCGGGCAAGTGACATTTTCACATCTCGTGGGTGAGCCCGACCGGCTGCCAGTTCGGCTTCCACGCGTTGGATCTCATCCGGTGACCAGCGGCTCAACAGGCGCATGTACACCGGCATGGCCGCATCCGGCAGGCTCATCACCTTGCCGTACATGTCGTCCGG
>JAPLGX010000485.1 GCA_026389925.1 Chloroflexota bacterium | reverse complement strand
ATCGGCCTTCGGGACTAGTCCCCAGCCAACAAAGCATCCGCGAGAGTAGTGCTGGTGGCCGGCAAACTCACAATTGAGGCAAGTGAGGACGAGACCGCTGCCTAATACTGACGGGTCCTGCGCATCCTCTCGTGATTGGGTCGCTCTTTCAGCGGTTCTCGCAGCAAACCCCGTGTTTCCTCCGCTACATCTCTCTCCGAGTCACTGTCATGTCGAGGCATCGCCTAAGGCGATCCCGTTGCGGTCCCTGTCCCCCAGGCCAGTCACGTGGGAGTAGGACACCTCGGAAACGCCTCTTGGAAGCCCTAGGACGAACGCAACGTACGAACGGGAAGAAAGGGGGGGTGGAAAAATCAGGGTGCTGGTGGGAAGAGTACCCCGCTAGAGGAGGGCCCACGGACGATTTGCATTCCACAGCATGCCCGAGGCCGGCCGGTCGTCCGCGATGCGCGCAAGCAGCCCACTCCCTTGCGATCGGGACCCGAGATCCGGCCTCGTGTGCGGACAATCGGCGCGCCTTGGCTGAGTATAGGTGCGCGAGTATGAGAATACTTCCGACGGCCGGCGGGAGTATATCCGAAACAGACGTGCCTCGATCGTTACGAACCCATCGTTACTTCCCTAAGGTCACCACTCTAGCCACGTGTCCAAGCCGTGCTCAGAGTGCGCCGCAACCAAGTCCTCGTCAAGTAGGTCTACGTAACGGGCTGTCATGCTTATGTCGGCATGCCCCATGAGCCGCTGGAGAGAAATCATGTCCATCCCTTGGCGAACCGACATGGTGGCGAAGGTCCGTCTGAACATGTGTGGCGTGATACGAATGCCACTCTTACGGCTCAAGCGGATCATCAGCGCTCGGACGCCCGCAGCCGCGAGCCTGTTGCTGGACCGAGACTGCCAAACGGGATCGATGTCGCCTGGGCTATGTGGGAGCGAGCGCCGATAGGCCAGGACCGCCCGCCGAGTCTTGGCTCCGATGACAACTAACCGGGGCTTGCCTCCCTTTCCCCGCGCGATCTTCACGACCCCCGTGGTGAAGTCGATGTTGCCCCAGTTCAAGGCCAGTGTCTCCGCTCGCCTTACACCAGTGTCGGCAAGGAACAAGAGCAGTGCCCGATCTCGACGAGAGTGGCACTGGTCCAGGACTTTGCGGAGTTGGTCTGGAGCAACAAGAGGGCCGCGCTTTTGCGTGACGCGGGGCATCGTGACAGTAATCGGCGAGGTCATGTAGCCCTCCCTGAGCCAGAATCGTAGCAGGGCTTTTGTTCCTCGAGCCACGGCGTGGGCAGTAGCCTCGGCGACGCCGCGGGCCTGCAAGTTGTCCAGCAACTGGTTGACGCATCTGGAAGTGACGTCACATGGCCTCGCGACAGAGACGCGCTTGAGGTGCTGCACGAACATTCCGGCCGAATACTCGTAGTGGGCAAGAGTCGCCGGCGAGCAGCCCTTAGCCCGACGTGAGAGGTAGAAGTCCTGGAGGGCTTCATCAACTGTGCAATCGGTCATAGCGGCGTGGTCGGACATTGCGAGGAATCCTCCTCCCGCGACGGCGTGGCCGAGCGGGGCTATTCGAACCAGAAGCTAAGTGGCCAATGTGTCAGCGCAAGAAGTCCGGAGATCGCGGATGCTTGGGGGACGGGTAGAGTGCCGGTTGTGGAGTTGCCCACGCCGGGGTTATGCCAGCCCGCAATACCAGTGGCCTTCTACGGGTGTTTCTGGATTGGCGGCCAATTCCCAGGCCAACGTGAAGGGGCAGGCCCTTTGGGGATGCGGTTGCGCCGAGACATGCCGTTCAACATGCACGGAGATCGTTGGCTCGTCGCATCCTCGCTCCGAGTGCAGTCGAACCAAGGGAGGCAACAGGTCCC
>JAPLGX010000055.1 GCA_026389925.1 Chloroflexota bacterium | reverse complement strand
GCCCGAGGGGGAAAGGAGCGGCAACGGATTGGGATGCTGCTTGCCGGCCTCGCGCGCCAGCGGGCAGCCGCCGCCGCACTCGTGCAACAGCGCACACGCGGTGCAGGCCGCGGGCACATCTCGCCGCTCGCGCAGCCGCCGCGCAAGCTCGTGATTCCAAATCGACTCCCACGGGCTGTCGAGCAGGTTGCCCAGCGGCTGGTAATACGACTGGCAGGGCAGCACGCTGCCGTCGGGTTCGACGCACATGTTGTAGAGCGCGGCGGTGCAACCCTTGACCCCCAACTCAAGCTGCATCGGGTCGAAGTGGCAGTACTGCGTCGGCGAGTACCAGATCAGGCGCTGGCCGTGCTGCTGGGTGCGCTCGCGCGCCAGCTCGAGCAGAGGCGGCAGCTCGCTTTCGGGCAGGCCGCTGCGCACCGAGAGCCCGCTGCCCGAATAGATCAACGCATTCAAACCGATCGTGGGCACACCCATGTTGGCGAGAAAATCGAGCAGCTCGCCCAGGTGGGCGCTGTTCTCGCGCAAGAGGGTGGTGTTGGTCATCACGTAGAGCGGACTGTCGACGGCGTGACGCAGACCGGCAATGGTTTGCTGCCATGCCCCGTGGCGGCCGACCATGTGGTCGTGGATCTCCGCCGAGTGCGATTCCACCGTGATTTGCACGTGGTCCAGCCCGGCGTCCACCAGGATAGGCAGATAGGCCGGGTCGCCCAGCCGCCGGCCGTTAGTGTTCATGCCGGTGATCTGACCGATGCGTTCGGCGTGGGCGATGAGCTGCGCGAGGTCCTTGCGCAGCGTGGGCTCGCCGCCCGTAAACACGACGTGCGGGATGCCCAGTTGCCAGACCCGGTCAAGGATGCGCTGCCAGGCGGAGGTATCGAGTTCGGGGAAGGTGCGCGGTCGAGCATTGTAGCAGTGAGCGCAGTCGTCGTTGCAGCGGTAGGTGAGTGCCAGGTCCATGCGGTAGGGGGCGGAGGGCGAGGCGCTGAAGGGCGCCGTCACTTCCAGGTCCAGGTCGTGCAGCGGGCAGGCACCGTCCGGCCGGACGAGTTCGCTAACCTGCGCGGTCGTGGCCGCCCAGTCCTGGCGCACGCGCGACGCGGGCACCCGGTAGCGGCGAGTGAGTTCGGCCACCGCCTGTGCCTCGCTGCGCTTTTCAAGCGCGAGGTACGCCATATGCACGGCCATCGGGTTGAGGTGCATCACGCGGTTGGCGTTGACGATCAGCACGCCGCTGCCGTCAGGGTCGACACGCAAGTGGACCCGGCTGCGCTCCGTCTGCGCCTGATGGACGTAGTGATACAGGCCGGGCGCCGGCAGCTCCGGCGGGCGCGGCACAGGTTGAGCACTCCAGCGGTCAAACCAGCCCACGTTCGGCCTCCGCCTCTCGCGATGCAGAGCTATCGGCCGCCGCCGGCGCAGGCACACGCGCAGCCGGCGCACGCGCAAGCGCACGCACATCCGCCGCCTCCGCCGCGGAAGCTGCCCCCGCTCGAACGCGATGGCGGCGGCACGGGGTTGGTCTTGTCGGTGATCTTGCTGGTAAAGGCGGAAACGTTGCCGAGAATCCCCGCGGAGAAGGTTTGGGTCGAGTTGGCGATGGAGGCGGCGAAGTCCGCCCCCGGCAGGTGAGGCATGGAGACTTTGCCCCCGCCGCCGAACGAGGCGGGTGCCGCCGGGGAGGGCGCCGGCGCCCCACGGCCAAAGCCCGGGTCGTAGCGGCCCCACCACATCGGCACGAATACCGGCATGCCGTGGAACACCTCCTGCGAACGGCGTCCGAAATCGCGGTCGAGCATCGTCCAGTCCATCACCTCGTCAAACTTCTGGCTCTTGACCTCGGGTGTCTCGGCCGTCTGCACCTGGGTCCAGGCCCGCTTGATGATGTCTTCGTAGTAGGCCACCGTCTCATTGCGCGAGAAGCCCTTCATTTTCTCCGACACGCTCTTGATCAGCTGCACCATGAGCTCCTGCAGGGCGCGCTGTTTCTCGCGTTCGCTGGGCAGCAGGAAGGCCTGCAGGAAGTCGCGCTCGTAGGGCTGCAGCCCCTCGGGGATAGGTTGGACCACCTCCAGCTTGAGCGGCTGACGCGTGACCACGCGGGCCGCTTCTTTCTTGAGCACGGCGAACATGATCATGGTCAGCGCTTGGTCGAGCGGCTTCTGCATGACCACCGCCGCCTCCACCGCGGTGAGCCCGCGCTTGATGCCGTGACCCTCGATGGAAATCTTGGGCGGCAGATATTGCAGGCGGCGGGAATTGGACCAGGCCGAGAGGGCGACGATCAGCACGAAGAACAGCACGAACCCGCCGCATACGGCGAAGGGCGCCAGCGCGGCCAGGAAGGTGCCGAGAGCCGCGAGCAGCGAGGTGCGCACAATCGAGTCGGCCGGGACGTATTGGGCCGGGAAGGACGCGCCAAAGGTGTACTGGGTGGAGCCGTTGGCCTGCAGGCTGGACCAGGTGTAGGTGATGCGCCCCTGATTGTCGAAGCCGGTTTGCGGTTCCTGGCTGCCCGGCCAGTTCTCCGGGATGTGGTAGCGAGGCTCCTCCGGCTTCATTCCCGGCGGCAGATGGAACATCACGCTCACTGAAGTGCTGCCGTGAACGAATTGCGAGTCGAAGAAAGTGGGCGCAAAGACCGCGCTGGCGTAGTTTTGATCATTGGTGTCGGGGTAGATGACCCGCTGGACCCGGCCGATGACCACGTGGACGTTGCCCGAGCTCCCGGTCGGGATGGCCAATCCTCCCAAACCCACCGCCACCCCCGGTGAGACATACTGGGAGGGGGAGATGTCGCTCAGAGCGCGCCCGTCGACGTCGGCCGTGACGCTGCTCAAATCGTAGTTCGAATTGGGCACGCCCACGTCGACGAAGTCGATGGGCGAAACGCCGACGTCGTTGGTAAAGGTGAACAGGTAATCGATGGATTGCGTGCCGTCGGCATTCCAATAGACGTTGACGACTTCGCGGTCGAGGCTGAAGGAGTACGTCTGGGCCAGCGCGCTTCCGGGGAGGGCCAGGAGCAGCAGCCCGACCAGGCCGAAGAGGGCGAGCCGTTTTGTGTTCATCGGTCCTCCGCGCGGGCAGAACCTACCACTTGGGATCTTCGGTCAGTTGATAGGTGGTGTGGCAGTAAGGACAGGTGACCACCGGTGCGCCGGCGACCATCTTGATGTTGTCGGTGGTCAGGGCCCCGCCGCAGGAGCGGCACTTGAGCATGTCGAGATTGACGTTGGCGGGCAGATCGACCTTGAGCGTGACGCTCTCGCCGCCAGGGGCGGCGGCCAGGCGGCGCGCCGCGAAGAAGATGAGCACGAAGGCAATCACCACGCTCACCAGGCCGACCACGATCCATCCCGCCTGGCCGTTGGGGCTGAAGGCACCCCAAATGAAGATGACGCCGAAAAAGAGCAGGATGGCTGCCGCGATGTAGGCAATGATCTTTCCAGCGCTCATGGGTTCCTCCGTGGGCGATTAGTCTATCACTACTTGCCGATCCTGCAGGGCGCGCACGGCCCACATGGGATGTCCGTTCCCATTTACGTAGAAGAAGTGCATGCGGTTGCACTGCGCAGGTGGCCACCTTTGTGTGAGGTTGTGAGACGGAAGCCGGAGCAGGGTGGTGCGCGCCGACGGATCATATAATGGAAGCACGGGCGGGGATGGCCCACGTCGCCCGCGATGAGGATCCCCATGGCCGATCGATTCTCCGAACTCATTCGCCGGGATGCACAAGA
>JAPLGX010000255.1 GCA_026389925.1 Chloroflexota bacterium | reverse complement strand
GGGTGAACCGAGGCTTCCCAACTTGGCGGTGGAGGATGACGAGTTACTGGCGGAGGAGAGCGTTCTCGGCAACGAGTTGGGCATTGCTGCGAGTGATGTCGAGGGCAGAGCCAAGAAGCACGCTGTAGCGAGAAGGGCGGGTGAGCTGGAGGGAAGCATGCTCCAAAGACACCAATGATGAGCGTATGCGTCGGATAAACCGGTCGGCTAAGGAAGACATGCAGAAAAGGCCCTCGACGGACAACAAGAACCCATCAATGGAGTATATTGCAGGTGCGATCGAGGTCTATTGTCGGGCGGATGGGGTTTTCGGCCAGGACACGTTACTGCGCCTCGCACAGTGCCATGCCGGTTTGCCCGCCGAGGGCTAGCAGGTTATACTCTTCCGGCCAGAAGCGAACCCTCGCAGTGTCCACCACCGAATCCCTCGAAGGCCTGGTCGAGCGCGTCACGTTTGCTAACTCAGAGAGCGGCTACACCGTGCTGCGCCTGAGCGTGCGCGGCCAGGTCGAGCCGATTACCGTGGTTGGGAGCCTCCCCGAGGTCGTTCCCGGCGAGCGCCTGCGGTTGCACGGGCGTTGGACCAGGCACTCCACTTATGGTCGCCAGTTTCAAGCCGAAAAGTGCGAGCAACTCCTGCCGGCCACGACCGAGGGCGTCCGGCGCTATCTCGGTTCGGGGCTGATCAAGGGCATTGGCCCGCGCACCGCCGACAAGATCGTACAGGCCTTCGGGCGCGAGACGCTGGACGTGATTGACACCCAGCCCCAGCGGCTGCGCCAGGTGCGCGACATCGGCGAGAAGCGCTACCAGCTCATCACCCAGGCCTGGGAGGCGCAGAAGGCCATCAAAGAGGTGATGGTCTTTCTGCAGGGCCACGGCGTGTCCACCGCGCTGGCGGTCAAGATTTACAAGTACTATGGCGACGCCGCCATTGACACCGTGAAGGCCGACCCGTATCGGCTGGCGCGCGACATCTGGGGCATCGGCTTTAAGACGGCTGACAAAATCGCGCGTGGCTTCGGCCTGCCGCTGGATGCCCCCTCGCGTTTAGAAGCCGGCCTGGTGTATGCCCTGTCCGAACTCGCCGACGAGGGCCACACGTTCGCTCCGCAAACAGATTTGTTCAATCAGGCCGCTGAGCTGCTCGAAGTTCCGTCTGAAGCGCTGCTCTCCGCGCTGGAGCGGCTGGCCGCCGATGGCCGAGTCCGGCGCGACCAGGTGGCGGCGCAAGACGTGGTCTACCTCCCGGCCTTCTTCCAGGCCGAGACCGGTCTGGCCGCGCAGCTGAAACGTCTGCTCGCCGCACCCCGTCGCGAGCCGACGCAGCTCACTCTGCCCCACTCGGCGGGAGACCTGTCGGCGGAACAGATCGCCGCCGTGCAAACGGCGCTCGAGCACAAGGTCAGCGTGCTCACCGGCGGGCCGGGCACGGGCAAGACGACGGCCCTGCGCGGGCTGATCGCGGCGCTGGATGCCGCCGGGCTTCGGTACGCATTAGTCTCGCCGACCGGGCGCGCCGCCAAACGCCTGAGCGAGGCCGCCGGCCGCGAGGCGAAGACCATTCACCGCCTCCTGGGTTACTCGCCGAACGGCACGTACAAGCATGACGAGCACCACCCGCTGCCGGTGGACATGCTGGTGGTGGACGAAACCTCCATGCTCGACCTGATTCTGGCCTATCACTTGCTCAAGGCTCTGCCGCCCACAGCGCAGTTGCTGTTCGTGGGCGACTCCGATCAACTCCCCTCGGTGGGTGCGGGGAACGTGCTGCACGATATCATCGAGTCCGGGCAGCTACCGGTCACCCGGCTCACGCACATTTTCCGGCAGGCGGCGGGGAGCCAGATCGTCCAGAACGCCCACCGCATCATCCACGGCCAGATGCCGATCTTCGAGAAGAGCGGCGCGGGCGACGGCGGCTTCTTCCTGTACGAGCAAACCGAAGAAACCGACGTGGCCAAATGGGTGGTGGAGGTGGTCGTCAGCCGCATCCCGGCGCGGTTCGGGCTGGACCCGCTGCGCGACGTGATCGTGCTCTCGCCGATGCACCGGGGCGAGGCCGGGGTGGGGGCCTTGAACGAGAAACTGCAGGCGGCCCTCAATCCACCCGCGCCGGATAAAGCCGAAAGGGCGATTGGCGGTCGGGTCTTCCGCGTGGGCGACCGGGTGATGCAGCTGCGCAACAACTACGCCCGCGACGTGTACAATGGCGACCCGGGCCGGATAGTGGACGTGGACCTCGAGATGCAGACGCTGGCGGTGGACTTCGACGGGAGGCCGGTGGCTTACGATTGGGCCGAGGCCGACGAACTGGCGCTGGCCTATGCCGCCAGCGTGCACAAGGCGCAGGGTTCGGAGTATCCGGCGGTCGTGCTGGCGCTCCTGCCGCGACATTACATGCTGCTGCAGCGCAATTTGCTCTACACTGCGGTGACGCGGGCGCGGCGGTTGTGCGTGCTGGTGGGCAGTCGACGGGCGATCGGCATGGCGGTGCGGAACGCCAAAGTCGCCCGGCGCTGGAGCGGGCTGAGGGAACGGTTGGCACGGGGTGTTGATCAGGCCGGCCCCGCTGAGTGATCCGAGGCGTGGCGGTGCAAATCCTTCACGCGGCCTGGTTACCGCAAACCGACACCGCTCCGGCCCGTCTCGCACTGTGGGGCGAGGCGGCGCGGGGCGCGTTTCCCCGGCGCAAGTCCAGAGTGAGCACGCGCCTCACGCTCCATCCCTTCACTGCGACCACTGACGAATTGACGAGCGCCTTGCCGCTCGCCGACTTGGAGGCCGAGCCGGTCACGCTGGTCGCGCGCCTGCCCACCGTGGGGGATGAACCCCAACCCTCAGGCCCCTTCCTGCGCGAGAACTCCGCCGAAGGCAAACCCGCGCTCCGGGCGTGGCGAGTGACTGCGCTCGCGTTTGCGGCGCGCGAGGCGCTTGCCCTGCTCGTCAACTTCGCCGAAGAGGCGCCCCTCGGCGCCGACGCGCGCTTCTGGCAGGCCGCGGCGCGCTTGGCGCTCGACCTGCTTGTGCGGCAGCGCTACCTGCCCGCGCTCGTCAAGTCGGGCGAAAGGTGGCTGGCGCGTTGGCGGCCTCTGCTGGACTCACAAGAAGAACAGGCGCTCCTCGAGCGGCTCGTCAAGGCGCTGCCGCCTGCCGCTCGCGCGGTCACACGCACCGAAAAAGCATCCGAACCCGGCCCGCGGGCTCTGCTCACCGATTTCCTGCAGGTCACCGTGGATGCGGCCGCCCGCGCCTCGGCAGACTTCGGAACGCGCCCGCGCCGGGCCGCAGCACGCCTCGCTCCCGGCGAACGCTGGCTGGCCGCGCTCGCCTCCGCCGATCCCGCTCTCGACTTGCCCGACGACTTCATCCAGCGCTATCAGGCCTGGTCGCAGCCGGCCGAATCCGCCGGGGGCAACTTGCGCCTGTGCTTCCGCCTCGACCCGCCAGAGACCAAATCCGCGGCCGACCTGTACATCCCCAAAGCCAGGGCGAGCGACTGGACGCTGGGCTACTTCCTGCAAGCCAGCGACGACCCGAGCCTGCTCGTCCCCGCCGAGACCGTGTGGCGCGAGCGCGGCAGCACGCTCAAGTATCTCAACCGGAGATTTGACCAGCCCCAGGAAAGACTGCTTGCTGGACTGGGCCTGGCGGCTCGCATATTCGCGCCCATTGAAGCGAGTTTGACCCATGCCCGCCCGGAAGCGTGCGCCATCACTGCCGACGAGGCCCACGCCTTCATCCGCGAAGCCGCCTTGCTGCTGCAAGCCTCCGGCTTCGGCGTCTTGCTGCCGGGCCTGAGCACTAAACTCGGCCTGCGCCTGAAACTGAGCGGCAAGCCGCACACGACGAAGAAAGGCCCCCAGGGCGGCGTGGCGCGCCTGAGTTTCGAGAGCGTCGTCGCCTTCGATTGGGAACTCGCGCTTGGCGACCAGCCGCTGTCGCGCGCGGAGTTCGAGAAGCTGGCCGCGCTCAAGGTGCCGCTGGTGCAGATTCGCGGCCAGTGGGTGGAAGTACGCCCGGAGCAGCTTCAGCAGGCCCTGGCATTTTTGGAGAAGCGCGAGCAGGCGGGCGAAATCCCGGCAGGCGAGGCCCTGCGGATGGCGCTTGCCCCCGCGTCGGTGGGCGGCCTGCCGGTGACGGGTGTGGAGACCTCGGGTTGGTTCGGCGAGTTCGTCGAGCAGTTCACCCACCGCGCGCGCCTCAAGCCCTTGCCCGCTCCGAAAGGGCTGACGGGCACTCTGCGTCACTACCAGGCCACTGGCTTCGCCTGGCTGGTGTTTCTGCGCCAGTTCGGGCTGGGCGCTTGCCTGGCCGACGACATGGGCCTGGGTAAGACCATCCAGGCCATTGCGTTGCTCCTGCACCTGCGAGCGCATGGAAACACGAAGCCGGCACTGCTCGTTTGCCCGACTTCGGTGGTTGGCAACTGGCAGCACGAACTGGCTCACTTCGCGCCGAGCCTGAAAGTGTTGGTGCATCACGGCGGCGAGCGCGAGAAGCGGGATTTCGCCCGCCAGGCAACGCGCCACGAGGTCGTGTTGACCACGTACGCGCTGCTACACCGCGACAAGAAGCTGCTCGGCGAAGTGAAGTGGGGGGAGGTCGTCCTCGATGAGGCACAGAACATCAAAAACCCGCAGACGCGCCAGGCCACAGCGGCGCGCGGCCTCCCCGCCGAGCACCGCCTGGCCCTCACGGGCACGCCCGTCGAAAACCGTCTGGCTGAGTTGTGGAGCATCTTCCAGTTCCTCAACCCCGGCTACCTCGGCTCGCAGGAATCTTTCCGCGCCAATTTCGCGCGGCCCATCGAGCGTGCGCAGGACCCCGAGGCCGCGCGGCGGCTCAAGGGGCTGGTCGGGCCGTTCGTCCTGCGTCGGGTGAAGACCGATCCCAACGTGATCCGCGACCTGCCGGCCAAGAACGAGATGAAAGTGTACTGCACGCTCACCCGCGAGCAGGCCACACTCTACCAGGCGGTGGTGCGCGACTCGCTGCGGCAGATCGAAGAATCCGAGGGCCTCCAGCGGCGCGGCCTGGTGCTGGCGACGCTGACGAAACTCAAACAGGTATGCAACCACCCCGCACACCTGCTCGGCGACGGCAGCCCGCTCCCCGACCGCTCCGGCAAACTCAACCGTCTGGCCGAGATGCTGGAAGAAGTGCGCGCGGTGAAGGAGCACGCCCTCATCTTCACCCAGTTCGCCGAGATGGGCCAGCTGCTGAAAGCCCATTTGCAGAACACATTCGGCGACGAAGTCCTGTTCCTGCACGGCGGCACGCCGGCCCAAGCGCGCACGGCGATGGTCGAGCGGTTCCAGTCCGACCCGCACGCGCCGCCGGCCTTTGTTCTTTCTATCAAAGCCGGCGGTACCGGACTGAATCTCACCCGGGCGAACCACGTCTTCCACTTCGACCGCTGGTGGAACCCGGCGGTGGAGAATCAGGCCACCGACCGCGCATTCCGCATCGGGCAGACGAAGAACGTGCAGGTGCACAAGTTCCTGTGCGCGGGCACGGTCGAGGAGCGCGTGGATGAGATGATCACGCGCAAGCTGGCGCTGGCCGAGAGCATCGTGGGCACGAGCGAGGGCTGGATCACGGAGCTCTCGACCGAGCAGTTGCGGGAATTGTTCACTCTGCGCGCTGAGGCCGTCGGCTAGTTTTGAACCACGAAGAGCACAAAGGACACGAAGATCAGGAGAGTGGCTTATGAGTTGGGGATGGGGCTGGTATCCGAAACCGAAACCGCGCCGCCCGGCGAAGGGCATCCGGGCCAAGACCACGCGCGGGCAGTTCGGCCAAACGTGGTGGGCCGGCCAATGGATTGAGGCGCTGGAGCGCCTGGTTGATCCCGGCCGGCTCTCGCGCGGGCGCTCGTATGCGCGGAGCGGGCAGGTGCTCAATCTGGACATCAAGCGGGGCCGGGTGGACTCGCGCGTGCAGGGGAGCAGGCCCACGCCCTATAAGGTGCGGATCGAGATCGAGCCGCTCGCCGATAAAGCGTGGGACAAGGTGGTGGACGCGATGGCGGCGCAGGCGATCTTCGCCGCCAAGCTGCTGGCGGGCGAGATGCCGCAGAACATCGAAGAGGCATTCTCGACTGCGAAGGTCAGCCTGTTCCCATCCAAACGCGGCGATCTGGTCACGGAGTGTTCCTGCCCGGACTGGGCCAACCCGTGCAAGCACGTCGCGGCGGTCTATTACCTGCTGGGCGAGCAGTTCGACTGCGACCCCTTCTTGCTGTTCCGTCTGCGGGGTCGAGAGAAGGGCGAAATCATCACAGCCCTGCGCGCCCGCCGCAGCGCCGAAGTTGCTGGGCCGGCGGAGAAATCACGCAAACGGGCGCCCGCTAAAGTACCCGTTGAGAAAGTCACGCCGCTGTCTGACAGCCTCGACCATTATTGGATGGGCGCTGAGGAACTGGAGAATCTGCGCGTCGCCTTCACCGCGCCGGAAGTGGATGCGGCCCCGGTGAAGCGGCTGGGTGAACCGGAGTTCTGGATGCCGCGCGGCGACTTCCTTCCGCGCCTGAGCCGGGCTTATGCCGCCGTCACCCGGGCGGCCGTGAAGCAGGTGATGGGAGATTAAGCCGGGCGGTGTTGGAAAATCGAAAGTGATACCTTTGATCTTGATGGTATGCTGGCTCGTGATTGAACGTCCCGCCATCACCACAGCCTGTGGTAGCCGAAACCTCCGTCCGAGGATGTTCGGGGGACATCGGGTTCACACAGCTCGCCTATGGTCGTTGTGCAATCCATCCTACTTTCCGCACTTCACGGACGCGATATCGCGCCGTGCCGTCAGCGCGAGGCTTTGAACAGCGAGGTGGGCAAGCGCATGAGTCCGAGGATCTGCCTGTGAAGGTCGTTGAGTTCGGGCTCGAAGATCTGCACGAGGCCGTCCCTGCCTGCGTAGACGGTGCCGCTGGAGCGGCGCAAAGACGTCCAGGATGCGCTCGGTGCTGGGCGCCCTGCACTCGCGCTCTTCGGGGTAGAGCGGCAGACGATCCAGCTTCCCTGGACTGGCCGTCAGGGCAGGCTCGCGGGCCATCCCCCTGCGGACTTCCCGCTCCAAGAGCGCGTGAACCAGAAGCGCCACGAAGTACAGGAACAGGAGCGCCTCGATTCGGGCCACGTTTTTCAGCCACATCGGCGCCAGGTCCTGCACCGACTTGAGCTGCTCATGCCGCTTCTCCAGCTTCGGTTGGAACTTGTAGGCCTCCAGGATCTGCGGAAGCGACAGAGCCTTGTCGTTGGTGATCAGCGGAAACATCCCGTCGGAGCGCTCGTCGGCGGAGGCGACATCCTCCCTGACCCGCGCCGCCACCGAGAAGCGCCTGCGCGCCTTTCGGAGGTAGCGCGTGTGGGGGCCGGGGTGCCCGCGTTGCTCCTGACGGTAGATGGGTTCGTTCCACTCCCCGATCTCGACCCGCACCCAGCGCTCCGCGCCGGCCTCCTTGAGGATCTTCTGGGCCGCTTCCTCGACCCGTTCCCGCAGCCGCAGGCGGCAGCGCTTCCCCTGAAGCTTCGTCTGCAGGCGCTCGAGGCCCACGTACGCCTTCTCGATCCTGGCCTGCCGGGCCTCGGCATCCTCCGCCGCCATGAGCGAATTCCAGACCCAGACGATCCGGTAGCCCTCCTTGGACGGCAAGGCGGCCTCCACCACCTTCCACACGTCCTGCGGGCCGCTGCGAGGGCGGGGATTCGGACGGCGCAGCGCCTCTTCCCATGCAGGATCATGGGTCTGGATGTAGGTCCGGAACCACCTGTCCTCCCGCCGGTTCCTCGGCAGGACCGTGATGAACCGTCCCCTGTGCTTGTCGATATGCGCCAGCGTCGCCTTCGAGCACAGCTTGCAGTCCGCCACGTACAGGAAGTCCGGCCGCCCCGCCAGGCGGCAGAGCGTCTCCCACGTCTGGATGTGCGTGGTCGCGTCGTTCGTGTTCCCATCCAGCGCCCGGTAGTGGATCGGCACCGCGCCATCCGCCGAGACCGTCAGGACGAAAAGCAGCTGCTTGAGATCCGGCCGGTGGTCCTTGTTGTGCCCGTAAGTGACGACCAGGGTCGGCTTCCCGCGCACCTCCCGGCCCGGGGCATTCCGGTACTCCCCCGTCAGGGTCAGCGTGGTCGAGTCGTTGTGGAGTTGAGCGAGCTCGACCTGGAACTCCCGGATCGTGCGCAGGACGAGTTCGGTCAAGAGCGCCGCCCGATCGGCATCGAACAGGCGGTCGAGCGCCCGGCCCACCCGGTCGTCGTTGAGGCACGCCACCTGGCCTTCGGTCAGGCCGATGAGGCTCGGCTCCGCCCGATCAGCCCACTCGGCGTGGGTGTAGATGGGCTGGCGGTCGTTCAGCACGATGTTGCGCAGGAGGACCCCCAACGCCCGGGCGGGGCTCACCCGGCCGCTCGCAGGCAGGGCCTTGGCCAGAAGGCGGTCGAGCTTGAGCCGGTCGAGGAGGACGTTGACCAGCGGCAGCCCGCCGACGAACCGCGTGTCGAGAGCCAGGACGGATGACACTTGACCGGCCTCCTAGGGTTCGCATGGGCTCTTCCGAGGCGAAGGCGAAATTCGAGGCGCTCCAGCGGGAGATCCTGACGCTGGGCTTCGTCCGGCCCGGAAGCCTCGTGCGCCGCTGGATGCCCTGCGGCAATCCGGCCTGCCGCTGCGCGGCCCAGCCGCCCCGCTTGCATGGGCCCTACTACCAGTGGACCTACAAGGTCGCCGGCAAGACCAGGACGGTACGCCTCTCGCAGGAGCAGGCGCGGCTCTGCCAGAAGTGGGCCCGTGACCACAAGCGCCTCAAGCGCCTGGTGCGTCAGATGGAGCGGCTCTCCCTCCAAGAGACCGACCGCGCCCTTGGCGCGATATCGCGTCCGTGAAGTGCGGAAAATCGGATCCATTAAGGACGGGAACCGTGATGATGTGCTAGCCGAGAACCCCATCCCGGAATGTCGGGAGTGCAGGAATCGGTAGAAGCGCCACGAGGACGAGCCCGGAGGCCTCTGGCAAGGGTGGGATGCGCTCCCCCCGGGGCTCGGACCTGGGACCAGCAGGTTACGAGCCCAATGGGGCGTACGCGATGATGATATAGATAACGCAGGGAGAACTGGCTGAAGGTGCTTGAGGAGACGAAAAGAGAACCGAGGCTCAGAGGTCCTCGGTTCTTCATTTGGGTAGCGGGGGGCGGACTCGAACCGCCGACCTCCGGGTTATTTGAATGATATAGGGCCACCGGCTCCATCTCTTGGGGCCGGCGGTTGTGTGTAGCTTGACATGATTGGCGCGTGCCTGCGTAAGACAGGCTATCTAGCACGTGACGACAGACGGGAACGCGCCGGGGCACAGAGCGTTTGGGTGAGCCGGATGGGGGTAAGCAAACGGGCCAGAGCGTGTGCTCTGACCCTCCGAAGAAAGGATTCACTTTCGATGTTGACCTCCTCGTCGGAGGCCGGGCGGCCTTGTATTCGGCTTCGAGAGCGGGTGACGGGATTTCCTG
>JAPLGX010000194.1 GCA_026389925.1 Chloroflexota bacterium | reverse complement strand
AGCTCATTGGTCGGACGGTGGACATCGGCGGCAATGCCGCGGTCTCCGTCACATACGACCTCCTCGACAACTATCTCCTGCGTCCAGTGGTCGAATTGGTCGAATAGGGACCCAGCTTTCCCGATCGCGTCTTATCTTTCCCCGTTCCACGCCCGGATCGCCAGCCTCACCCCGCGCTGGCGGACTGGACCCACTGGACCGCGCGCTGATCGCTGGCGCGAGTAGAATCGGCTGGTGACCACCGCCCGGCCGCTTCGAGTATCAGGACCAGCCGACCCACACTTCTCACGCTCGTTCGATTCGTGTTGAGCGGCGTACCATGGGCCAACTCATTTCGATAATCGGCAATACCGGCGCAGGCAAGACCACCCTGGCCCATGCTTTGTGCGCCACGGGGCAGTTCGTCGCCGGCCTTGAGCAGCATGCTGAGCGCCCGTTCCAGGCCCTCTTCGCCGGCGACCTGCAACGCTATGCGCTCGCCAACCAAATGGATTACATGCTGCTGCGGGCCGAACAAGAAGAGGCTCTGCGCCACGTCGCTGGTACGGGCGTCGTCGATGGGGGACTCGACCAGGATTTCTTCGTTTTCACTCGGCTGTTTGATCGGCGCGGGTACTTGAGCGGCGCGGAGTATGAGTTGTGCGATCGCCTCTATCGCAGGCTGCGCCGACTGCTCCCAGCGCCCGACCTCTTCATCCATCTGACTGCGCCCATCGAGGTCCTGACTGAGCGTTTCCTGGCCCGCCACCGTACGCTCGAGATTGCACGGGTGGAGGATGTGCCACTCATCGACGAGCTGCTCACCGACTGGCTAACGCGGGAGCAGCCTCAGTCTCTGCTGACCCTCGATGCCGCCGCCGACCACGACGGATTTCGCCGCCGTATGCCGAACGTGCTCGCGGAAATCGATCGCCGACTGCATCCCTCGGCGAGATCCATATGAAGGGCATGGGCGTCACCCGGTGCGTGCCTGGGGGCACCCTACTCGTCGCACATTCGTCAGTTGGGAGAGAACCGCTATGAGCGAGCGCGCACTCAAACCAAGACTCCTGCATCTTCTCAACCAGGCCCACCAGGATGTGTGTGACTTCTGGGATCAGCTCCCGGCTGAAGATCGGGCACAGGTCGGGCGCCCCGATCGCTGGGCGCCCAAGGATTTGCTGGCCCATCTCGTCGGATGGAATGGGCGCTTGAACCGGCGCATCGCCGGCTTGCCGGATGGCGAGTCACCGAATGAATTGGAGGAGCTCGACCGCATCAATGCCGCGCTCTTTGCCGCACATCGCACACGGACGTGGGAGGATTTGCTGGCCGAGGACACGCGAGTCTTTGCCCAACTGCTGCGGGCCGTGGACTCGATGAGCGAAGAGGACCTCACCCTGCCCGGGCGACTCGCGTGGGCGGGCACGCGCCCGGCGTGGATGTCACTCTTGGGCAATGCCCACTGGCACCCACATCACCACCTATGCATGTATCTGGTTGACCATGCTCAACTCGAACGAGCGACCCAGATTCAGGAGACCATGACGCGCGACCTGTTGGCGCTCGATCAGGGCGGCCAGCACAAAGGCATCACGCGATACAACCTGGCTTGCTTCTACGCGCTCACTCATCGCCCGCAAAAGGCCGTCGAGAATTTGCGAGAGGCGCTGCCGCTCGCGCCCAGCCTGGTCGAATGGTCGAAGCAAGACAACGATCTGGATTCGCTGCGCGAGGTGGAAGAGTTCAAGGCACTCTACGCCTAGCGGGCGACACGGCCGACTCGCACAATGGCGATGTTGCACATCTCGCCCGCACCCTGCCTCACGATGGCAATACGCCTCGTCTGCATTGACCCTCTCCCTGGTTAGGCTCGTTTCATCTCCACCGGGCGGCAGCACAACACCAGTTCCTTTGCCGCCTTCACCTCGTCCAGCCGGCCGACGGGTGCATTGTGCGGCGCCTGGGTCAGAAGCTCAGGTTGGGTCTTGGCCTCCTCCGCGATGCGAAGAAGTGCGTCGGCGAAAGCATCCAGGGTGTCCTTGCTCTCTGTCTCGGTCGGCTCAATCATCAGCGCCTCGTGGACAATGAGCGGGAAGTAGTTCGTCGGCGGGTGGAAGCCGTAATCCATCAGGCGCTTGGCCACATCCAGCGCACGCACCCCCGGTGCATCCTTCCATTGCCCCTCGGCCACGAACTCGTGCATACAGATGCGGTCGTGCGGCACGTGATAGGCCTTGTTCAGGCGCACCCTCAGATAGTTGGCATTCAGCACCGCGTGGTCGGCCACAGCGCGCAGGCCGCTGGCACCCAGCATGCGGATGTAGGTATAGGCACGTACGAGCACCCCGAAGTTACCCTGAAAGGCTCGCATCCGGCCGATGCTCTTGGCCGGTGTGATGAACCCGTACAGCGGCGGTTCATCGCCCTCGCCGTCTTCGACGATGCCGACGAGCGGGCCGGGCAGGAAGTCGACCAGGTGCGCGGCCACGCCCACCGGGCCCGAGCCGGGCCCGCCGCCGCCGTGAGGCGTCGAGAAGGTCTTGTGCAGGTTGTAGTGCATCACGTCGAAGCCCAGATCGCCCGGGCGGACCACGCCCAGCAGCGCGTTCAGGTTGGCGCCGTCGCCGTAGAGCAGCCCGCCGCAGTCGTGCACCGCCTTGGCCACCTCCAATACGTGTTCCTCGAACAGGCCGAGGGTGTTGGGGTTGGTCAGCATCAAGCCCACGGTGGTCTCATCGCACACGCGGCGGAAAGCCTCCAGGTCGATGTTGCCGTGGGCGTCGGAGGGTATCTCCACCACCTCGAGGCCGGCCATGCTCGAGGAGGCCGGGTTGGTGCCGTGGGCCGAATCGGGAATGAGTATCTTGTTGCGCTTCGTATCGCCGCGCGCCAGGTGATAGGCGCGCATGATCAGCACGCCGGTCAACTCGCCGTGCGCACCGGCCGCGGGCTGCAGGGTGATCCCCGCGAACCCGCCGATCTCCTTGAGCCACTCCTGCAGTTGGTACATCAGCGCCAGCGCACCCTGGGAGAACTCGCTGTCCTGCAGCGGGTGGCTCAACGCAAACCCGGGCAAGCGCGCCATGTCCTCGTTCACCTTGGGGTTGTACTTCATCGTGCACGAGCCCAAGGGATACATGCCCTTGTCGACGGAATAGTTCATTTGCGACAGGCGTAGGAAGTGGCGCACCACGTCCATCTCCGACAACTCGGGCAGCGGCAGGTCGGCCCGCGCGAGGCCCGCGGGCAGGCGAAGCGCCGGCACATCGCTGTCGGGCAGGTTTGCTCCGCGGCGCCCCGCCACGGAGATTTCGTAGATCGTGGGTTCAGTCATCGGCCACCTCCCGCCGCATCGATCAACGCCTCAGCCAAAGCATCCATCTGCGGCTTGGTGTTCATCTCGGTTACGGCCACCAGCATGTGATCCTTGAGCGCAGGATAGTCACGCCCCAGATCGTACCCGCCGAGAATTTCCCACTCATCCAGCAATTCGTGATTGATCTCGGCCACCGGGCGCGGGCAGCGCAGGATGAACTCGTTAAAGAACGGCTCCGGCGTCTCCACGGCATAGCCTTTGAGCTTGCCCAGCTGCTCGGCAGCGTAGTGGGCCTTGTTGTACGAAAGCTGCGCGGCCTGACGCAAGCCGTGCTTGCCCATCAGGCTCAGGTAGATGGCCGAAGCCAGCGCCATCAGCCCCTGGTTGGTGCAGATGTTGGAGGACGCCCGCGCGCGCTTGATGTGCTGCTCGCGCGCCGAGAGGGTTAGCACGTAGCCGCGCCGGCCTTCCTTATCCTGCGTCTCGCCCACCACGCGTCCGGCCATCTTGTGCAAGAAACTCTTGCGCGTCGCAAAGTAGCCCAGGTAGGGCCCGCCGAAGGAGAGCGGGATGCCCAGCGGCTGGCCTTCGCCGCACACCACGTCGGCACCCATCTCGCCCGGGGTCTTGAGCAGGCCCAGCGCGTGCGGGTAGGCCACCACCGCCAGCAGCGCGCCAGCCGCGTGCACGGACGCCGCCAGCTTCGTCAGGTCCTCGAAACCTCCGAAGAAGTTCGGGTACTGCACGATCACCATCGCGGTCTGTGCGTCCACCAATTCCGCCAGGTAGGCGGCCCGGCTGCGCCGTTCCAACTCCTCGCGCGAATTCACCGCGTCATCACCCACGAGGGTCACACCGGTCCCTTGCATGTAGGTACGCACCACCTCGCGGTAGTGCGGGTGCAGCGCCGGCGAGAGCACCACCCGCGAGCGCCCGCGTACCTGATTGAGGGCCAGGATCACCGCTTCGGCCGTGGCCGTCGCGCCGTCGTAATGTGAGGCGTTCGACACCTCCATGCCGGTCAGGTTCGCGATCAGGCTCTGGTACTCGAAGATCGCCTGCAGCGTGCCCTGCGAGATCTCCGGCTGATACGGCGTGTAAGCGGTATAGAACTCGCCCCGCAAGAGCATGTGGTCGATCGCGGCCGGGATGAAGTGGTTGTAGGCGCCCGCCCCGAGAAAGCAGGCGGCGTGACCGGTCTCGACGTTGGCCTCGGCCAGGTCGCGCAGCTCGGCCACCGCGTCCATTTCCGAGAGCGCCTCAGGCAAATCGAGTTTGGGGAACCGGTGCCGCGCGGGCACGTCGGCGAACAACTCGTCCACCGACTTCACCCCGATCGCGCGCAGCATGGCCTCGCGTTCGGAATCGGTATGAGGGATGTAGCCCATCGCCATTCTCCTTGGAG
Source organism: Chloroflexota bacterium (assembly GCA_026389925.1). Lineage (GTDB taxonomy): Bacteria > Chloroflexota > Anaerolineae > Anaerolineales > RBG-16-64-43 > RBG-16-64-43. The sequence continues at coordinate 11,503 of JAPLGX010000194.1, read as the reverse complement.
CATGCGCGGCCTAGTGATTCTGCCGTTCGTTGCAGTACGCCTCATAAGCCTTGGCGTCCATCAGCGCCTCGAGGTCCTTCGCGCTGGCCAGCGTGAATTTCACCATCCAGCCCTCGCCGTACGGGTCGCTGTTGAGCGTCTCGGGCTTGGCCGAGAGTCCCTCATTGACGGCGCTGATCGTGCCCGCCACGGGCAGGAACACTTCCGAGGCCGCTTTCACCGACTCGACCGAGGCCACGGCTTCTCCCGCCTTGAGGGCCGCGCCCTTGGCGGCGGTGATTTCGACGTAGACAATATCCGAGAGTTGCGACTGAGCGTAGTCGCTGATGCCCAGCGTGGCCTGGCTGCCCGCCACGCGCACCCACTCATCGGTCTTGGTGAACTTGAGATCGGTTGGAATGTTCATGCTTAGCCTCCTGCAGAGATGTTGGCAGGGAACAAAAAGCGCGCACAGACATTGTGCGCGCCTCTGTCGCCAACCTGAGAGATTCGCCCCGCATGGCGGGGCTTGCCCCTTCGGTGATCGTTCGCTTTCCAGAGGAGAGAGGCTCGGGGTCTTGGAGACCTGAGAGATTCGCCGCGCGCTGCACCCGCCAACGGCTTGCCCCTTCGGTGCCCCGTCCCGCGCCGTTAGCGTGGGACGGGAACTCTTCCCCGAGTCCGATATTCGCCTGTCATTCAATTGTAAGGGCGAGGCGCGAGACCGTCAAGGAGAGACTCGTTTGAAGTGCATTGACCCAATGGATGACGCGACGCGGCACACCCCACGCGGCGCACCGTTGCGTCATCCGGCGTGTGCCTCATCTCGCGGCGCGATGGTTGGTTCACGTGCGCGCGTCCTCCTTCGGCAGCGTGCACATCTCGTGCGTATGCGCTTCGCGGTAGCGCGCATCACTCGCAGACGGCGCCGGTCTCTCATCGCGGCGCTCACGATTTCAATGCGCCGCACTCCCGAATTTGCCTCCTCGCCCGTTGTACCCGTCCGCCGATCGAGGATTGCGCAATCACCCTCTTCATGGGACAATGTTTCCCAAGCGGGCCGATATTAGCCTAATAAGCTACGGGGGCATTGGTACGATCCCCTCGCCCGTTCGCTCGAAGGAGTTGCCCAGGAGTGCACGCCCTGTCGTCCGTCTCTCTCCGCCCAATCGCCGCAGGCACGCTCTTCATCTCCTTATTGCTGGCCGCCTGTTCGGGTGCGGCGTCGGCTGCCACTCCGACCGGCGGCGCCAACCTCGCGAGCGCAGCCACGCCCACCTCGGGCACCGCCCCCGCCCTGTCCGCGCCGTAGCAAATGCCGGAGGCCCAGATCCATCCGCTCGCCGGCCTCACCTTCAGCACCGCGCAGGGCTTCTGGCTCGTCGACGCACAGGGGGTGCCGCAACTTCTGGTGGATCAGTCGCGCGGTCACTTGTCATCCGACGGGCAGCGGTTGGTCTATCAGGCGCCCGGCCCGCAGGGTGGCGCAGATGACATCTGGACTATGGATCTGGCCAACGGTGAGCGGCGCGATCTCACCAACACGGCCGAGCGGTTCGAAGAGGACCCACAGTGGTGGCCGGGCCGCACCGACACCGTCGTGTTCAGTTCCGACCTCCACTGCTGCATGGCCAGCCGAGCGTTGCCCACGCTCATTGGCGTGAATGGCACGGGCTATACGATTGTCGATGAACAGAATGGCGGACCGCGCGCACTCTCTCCGGATGGTCAACTCATGGCCTACAGTGCATACCAGCGCATCGGTTGGTTGTACCGCTTCGGCCAGTCACCCGAGCCTTTTGATTCCTCGGCCTACGGCCTCCGCGTCGAAAGACTGATCCAGCCCGCCTTCTCTCCCGACGGCCGAGGGCTGGCGTGGACGGTGAGCGGCGACTTCGATGGCAATGGGTCGAGCGACCTGGCAGTGGCTGTGTTCGATCTGCAGGCAAAGAATGGGCGGCTCATCCACCGACACACCTCCACCGCTGGCGGTGAGTTCCCGAGCGACATAGCGTGGAGCCCGGACGGCCAGTGGCTGGCGTTCGTCACATTTGGCGAGCCGCCTGCCAGCGGGCGCATTCCGAACCTGTGGGTCGCTCGCGCCGAGGGCAGCCAGGAGAAGTATCTTGCTGCCGGCAGCTCACCGGTGTGGAATCCGGATTCGCAGTCGCTGGCGTTTCTCGAAGCGAGCGCCTCCGGCCAGCCGGAGCCTCGCCTGGCGAACATGACCACCTTCACGGTGGAGCCCTTCCCTGCGGCGCTCCCTACCGGAATCCTATTCCTATTGGATTGGGTCCGGCCATAGCCGATCCGTACCACGTGCAAAAGTAGGAAGCAGAGGGCTGACCGGAACAGATCCGCCCTCTTCGCCATTCCAGGCGAACGAAGCCCTCGACACATCCAGGCGGGCGACGCAAGGCGAGGGGCTGTGACAAGAGTGGAGCTGAGATTGCTCCGCCGCGTCCTCGCAATGACAGTGGGGAGGTCCGTCATTGCAAGCCTCGTTCCGTGGGGCGAAGCAATCTGGCAGCCCCTCTGAATGGCGGATTGTCCAAAAATGATTCGCAGGGCTGTGCAAGATCGGGGGCACGCCATGGCGTGCCCCAACAAGGACCGCATCCATCTTGTCATTCTGAGAGGGCTAAGCTCCCGAGGACTCTCGTCGGGCGATTAAAAGCTTAAGCGGCGTGCAAGAGACGTGTCTCAAATTGAAGCCGAGATTGCCATAGCCCTTCATGCCACTTCGCGTCGTGCCGCACCGCTTGGCGGTCCGGCACTATTCGCAATGATGGTAGAGAGGCCCCAGAGCACAACATCCTCGCCTCACGATGCGGCTCGCCCGGGCGCGGTCACCCGTGCGCATGCCGCGCGCCAACGAAACTAGGTAAGGCGTGCTGTGCCCTCCTCCGGGTCCCCTCCGCAAGCCTCTCGCTCATTCTCGTAATCGACTAGAATTCACCCACTCGGTGGAGGGAACCAAATGTCGCCTAAACGGTATTACATCATTGCCAACCCCGCGGCCGCGCACGGCTCGGCCGCGCGCGCCATCCCTCGGCTAGAAGCGCTCTGCCGCCACATCGGGCTCGAGTTCGACCTGGTGCGCACTGAGCGCCCCGGCCAGGCCATTGATTTGGCACGCGAGGCGGCGCTGGCCGGCGCAGGTGTGGTGGTGGCGGCCGGCGGCGACGGCACGGCCAATGAGGTGATCAACGGCCTGATGCAGGCCAAACGTAAACGCGGGACGACCTCCGCCCTCGGCATCCTTGGCATCGGCCGCGGCAACGACTTTGCTCATACGGTCGGCGTGCCGCACGACCTGGGCGCTGCGTGCGACGCATTGGCCGCCGGCTTTCTGCGGCCAATCGACATTGGGCGCGTGACGGGCGGCGTATTCCCCGAGGGGCGCTTCTTCGGCAACTGCGTCGGCGTCGGCTTCGACGCCATCGCCACCATCGAGGTGATGAAGCTACCGCCCTACGGCGGGTTTATCAGCTTCTTCATCGCCGTGATGCGCACCATCTTCCTCTATTACAGGGGCCGGGATGATTCCCCACTTCTTGCGCGGCACGCAGGCCACGCAACCCGAGATCACCATGAGCCGCGCCCGGCGCATTGCCATCATCGCCGAGAGGGGCGTGCTGCCCGCCCAGACCGACGGCGAGATCATCTGCGCAGACGGAGCGCGCCTCGACATCGAGCTTCTGCCGCGCGAACTGGACGTGGTCAGCGCCGAACCGGGGCGGCCTGCATGAAGCTTCGACAACGGTTGGTCGTACTCTTCTTTCGCGGCCTGACCTCGCTCATCTGCCGCATTGACGATTCGCAGCTCGCGCGCGTTCCGCTGCGCGGGCCGCTCATCATCTATACCAACCACGTCAACGTGCTCGAGATCCCTATCATCTACACCCGGCTGCATCCGCGCCCGATCCACGGGCTGGTGTATGCAGACCGGTGGAAGAACCGCTTGCTGGGCTGGGTGCTCGACGCGTGCGAGTCGATTCCGTTACACCGCGGCGAACCCGATATCGCCGCGCTGCGCGCGGGCATCGAGCGCTTGCACCAGGGCCACATCCTGATCATCTCTCCGGAAGGAACACGCAGCGGGCATGGCCGCTTGCAGGCCGCGCACGCCGGCGTCGTGACCCTCGCCCTGCATAGCGGTGCGCCGCTCCTCCCGGTCGCTTATGTCGGCGGCGAACACTACAAAGAGAACCTGCGCCGGCTGCACCGCACCGACTTTCGCCTGACTGTCGGCCAGCCGCTCCGCCTGGAAGCGCGCGGCGCGCGGCCTACGCGTGAGGCGCGCGAGCAAATGCTCGACGAACTGATGCATGAGCTAGCCGCGCTCATGCCGGAGGAGTTGCGCGGGCAGTTTGCCGGCCCGCGAGCCGCCGCGGCTGCGTACGTCCAGCGCGCATGAGGCCACGCCGCGCGCCACAACGTGCGCTCGTCGGCCCAGGATCGGACACGCGGCACCAACCACATTTTTGCCCCACACCTCACGCGTTGCCCTTTGACTCGCCTGGTGCGATACTAGCAGGCGTCGGTATTTCATCGGGAGGAAAGTGCTCGGTCCCTGTAGCATTGCCCGGCAGCCGATACATGCTGCCGGCACACGCCTGTCGAGGAGGCGGGGTGGACTTCGAAAGCATCCTCACCGCATCGGAGGTCTGGGCGGGCCGTCTGGGCGCATCGCTGGGCATTGGCACGCTGGCCTTGGCGATCTGGGGGATGGTGCGTGCCACCGAGCGGCCGCCTGCACGTGAGGCGGGCCCAGGCACACGCTACTTGCGTTGGCCCTTCCTGTTGGCGGGCACGGCCATCTTCCTGGGGGCCGGGGCGGTGTTATGGCGGCCACTGCCCCTCCTGCTCTCGCTGCCATGGCGCCTCGCGGCGCTCATCCTTGGAACGTTCATCTTTGTCCTGGGGCTGAGTCTCTACCTGTGGGGCTTGGTCGCGCTGGGCGGCATGTTCGCCCCCTCCACCAGCTTTGCGGTTCGCCTTCAGGCGGAACCGCGCCTGGTGACCGACGGCCCCTTCCGCTTCGTGCGGCACCCAATGTATCTCGCCGTCGTTCTCTCGTTCGCCGGGGGCCTGCTGCTCTATCGCACGTGGACGATGCTTGTCTTCGCGGCGGGCATGCTCGGGCTGGCTGTGCGCGCGCGCCGCGAAGACGGATTGCTGTCCGCCGAGTTTGGAGAGGCGTGGCAGACGTGGGCAGGCCAGGTCCCTGCGTGGATCCCGCGTTTGGGGCGCCGCTCACGCTCGGCACGCCGTACGCGTCGGGGGTGACCCAGGACGGCTTCGCCCTCGCGCACCTCGCAAGGAGGCACCTGTGAATACCTCGCGGCCCGTTCGCTCCGCTGTGATGGCGTTGACGCGCGTCGTTCTCTTAGCGATTCTCTTTCTCTTCTTCTTCCAGCTCCTGGCCGACTTCGTCGAATCCGTATACGCCTTCGGCCTGATGGGCACAAGCATCCCGCCCGAGATCGTCAGCGTGCTGCTGCTTCTCTCGCCGGTCCTGTTGCTCCTGCCGCGGCGCGGGCTCTCGCATATCGCACGGGTGTCGCTGACCGCGCTCGTCCTCTCGGCGCGGGTGGCCGAAGCATTGCTCGATACGCGCGGGCGCATGTTGTGTGCCGGCATCGGCCTGGCGCTGTTCCTGATTCTGCTGGCGGAAACGCTGCGGACCTCTTTTGTCACCCGGGTGGGGGCCGAGTGGGGAGCCGGGCTGGCATTCGCGGTTTTGCTTTCGGTTCTTCTGCGCGCGCTCGGCTCCGGAAGCGATATATCGCTCGTTCGCCCATTCCTTTGGGTGGGCTGGATTCTCGCCCTGTTCGCGTTGGTGTGCCTGGCAGTGGTCAAGCGCAGCCATCCGACACAGCCGGCGCCAGAGGAAACGGCGCAGGCTGCGCCCGGTGCTGGGCGCACGCTGCTCATGGCACTCGGCCTGATGGGGGCGCTCGTTCTGTTGTACTTCGCCTTCACCAGCCCGACGGTGATCGCGCGCTGGACCGAGGGCTCATACCAGGCGATTGTCGCGGTCCTTGTGCTGGCCATGGCCTGCTACGTCGCGGTCCGCCTGCTATGGCCGCACGTCGTGGAGCGACTGGAGCGCGGCTGGCTCTTCGCGCTCAATCTGCTCTTCGTGGCGGCGCTTGTCGGAACGATCGCCGTGCACCAAGTCCCGTTCCCCGCGGAAGCCGGCGTCTTCCCGCTGGGCGCGCCGCCGGTCGGCATGGTTGGCGACCTGCTCCTCTACCTCACTCTGGTCCTCAGCCCGATCATCGTGATGGACGGAGAACGTTTTGGCGTGGCCCTGATGCAGCGGCCATCCTCGCCGCGCACCGGCGGGCTGGCCTGGCTGGTCGCCTCGCTTTACCTCCTGATCATGATCTTCCTGCAGGTGTTCACGACTATCTACGACTACATTCCGGTCGTCGGCCCGCTTCTCCGCGATCGCTTCTGGTTGGTTTTCCTGATCGCAGGGGCAACCTGCGCGCTGCCGGTGTTGGCGCTGCCCTCCACGCTACGGGACGAAGCGCAGGATGGCGCGGGGGTGCTCCTCGGGCGGCTGGCCACAGCCAAGAGCCTTGGTGTTGCCGTGCTGACCGTGCTCGCAATCGGGTATATCGGCGCCACCCCCGCGATGCCTGCAGAAGAGCGTCACAGCCTGCGCCTCATGAGCTACAACATCCAGCAAGGGTACGACGCGGGCGGACAGCGCAACTACGCCGGTCAATTGCAGGTCATCCGTGAGGCGAATCCGGACGTGCTTGGCCTTCAGGAAAGCGACACGGCGCGCATCGCAGGCGGAAATGCGGACGTGGTTCGAACCATGGCCGACGCCCTCGATATGTATTCCTACTACGGCCCCACCACGGTGACCGGCACCTTCGGCATCGCGCTGCTTTCGCGCTACCCGATCGAGAATCCCCGCACCATCTTCATGTACAGCCTCGGCGAGCAGACGGCGGCCATCCTGGCCGATATCAGCGTGTCGGGCCAGCGCTTCAGCGTGGTCGTCACACACCTTGGCAACGGGGGACCGATCATCCAACAGGAGCAGCTGCTCGCCGCCCTGAGCGGGCGCCGTCACATCATTGCCATGGGCGATTTCAACTTCCGCCCGGCCACCGAACAGTACCGATTGACGACCGGCATCCTCGAAGACTCGTGGCTCACCCGCTGGGGGCCGGGCGGCAATCCCACGCAGGTGGATCCGGCCGACCGCATTGACCACGTCTTCGTTTCACCGGGAACGACGATTGTCGATTCGCGCTACATCGCCAGCTCGGTCTCCGACCATCCGGCCTTGGTGGCCGAAATTGGTTGGTAAGCCGCACAGCGTGGCGGCAACGTGGGCCAGAAGACGGTTGCTCAGAAGAGGATCATCCGCCCAGGTGCTCGCGTGCTGATTCTCGGCGCCTCCCCGGTTACGCTCGCTTGCTGGGCGCGCGGCCAAAGAGATCGACGTGCTGTAAGTGTTCGTGAGCTCGCGCAGGCAATTGGAGGCGCGGCTCCCCAAAGCACCAAGGGCGGCCTGTACATCAACCGCGACGTCATCTGGAAGTACGCGCGCACGCTGGGCCTGGAGGGCGTGGCGCTCATCGCCGTCGACGGCACCTGGTCAACCATGCGCCTCAAGCAGGTCTAGCCGTTCCGCTCTCCGTGCATGCGGCGGGTTGGCCGCCCTCCAGTCCGAGACAACCTGCCGAGAATGGAAACCCCTCCGATTTGGCGGAGGGGTTTGCTCATGATCGGGTGGGCGGTGCGCGTTATTCGTTCTCCACCCAGTTGAGCGTACGCTCCACGGCCTTCTTCCACCCGGCGTAGAGCTTCTCGCGCCGGGTGGCGTCCATCGTGGGTGACCACTCGCGGTCCTTGCCCCAGTTGGCGCGCAAGTCCTCGAGCTTCGTCCAGAACCCGGTCGCCAGTCCGGCGGCGTAGGCGGCGCCTAGGCTGGTGGTCTCAGCCACCTTGGGGCGAATGACCGGCACGCCCAAGAGGTCCGCCTGGAACTGCATCAGCATTTCGTTCTGCACCATGCCGCCATCCACCTTGAGCGCGGTGAGTTTCACACCCGAGTCTTTCTCCATGGCGTCCAATACCTCGCGCGTCTGGAAGGCCGTGGCTTCGAGCGTGGCCCGTGCGATGTGCCCGCGGTTGATGTAGCGCGTGAGCCCCACAATGGCCCCGCGCGCGTCCGAGCGCCAATGCGGCGCGAACAGGCCGGAGAAGGCCGGCACGAAATAGATGCCGCCGTTGTCGTCGACCGTCTTGGCCAGCGCTTCCACCTCCGGCGCGCTTCCAATCATCTTGAGATTATCGCGCAGCCACTGCACCAAGGCGCCGGTGATGGCGATGGATCCCTCCAGGCAGTAAACCGCAGGCTCAGCGCCTATGCGATACCCGATAGTGGTCAACAGACCGCTGGTGGAGGGCACGGCCTGGGTGCCGGTGTTGAGCAGCATGAAGCATCCGGTGCCGTAGGTGTTCTTTGCCTCTCCGGGGCTGTAGCAGGTCTGCCCCACCAGCGCCGCTTGCTGGTCGCCTAAATCGCCGCACACCGGGAGGGCCGCCCCTAGCGGGCCATCGGCCAGAGTCGTTCCATACAACCGCGGGTCAGAGGACGGACGGATCCCCGGCAGCATGCGGCGCGGAATGCCGAGCAGGCGCAGGATCTCCTCATCCCATTCCAGCGTGCGCAAGTCCATCAGCATAGTGCGGCTGGCATTCGAGACGTCGGTGACGTGCGCCCCGCCTCGCGGCCCGCCGGTGAGCCACCAGATAAGCCAGGTGTCGATGTTGCCGAAGAGAGCCTCGCCCTTCTCGGCCGCCGCGCGCACCCCGCCCACATTCTCGAGGATCCATTCGATCTTTGGGCCGGAGAAGTAGGTGGCCAGCGGCAGCCCGACCTTCGCCCGCAGGCGGTCCTGGCCGCCCTCGCGAGCCAGCGCGTTGCAGATCTGGTCGGTGCGCGTGTCCTGCCAAACGATGGCGTTGGTGTACGGCTTGCCGGTGCGGGGGTCCCACACGACGGTCGTCTCGCGCTGGTTGGTGATGCCGACCGCCGCGATATCCTTGGCCGCAACCTTCCCTTTGGCGAGCACGGCGCGCATCATGGCCTGGGTGCACTCCCAAATCTCGAGCGGGTCGTGCTCCACCCAGCCGGGCCTAGGGTAAATCTGGGCATGTTCCTTCTGGGCCGAGTCCACCACCTGGCCCTGGTGATCGAACACGATGAAGCGCGTGCTGGTGGTCCCTTGATCCACGGCGGCGACGTACTTGGGCATCTGTTGCCTCCATGCGCGGAGCGGGGCGGCGGGGCGCAAGCCGGCCGGCAGCCGGGGGTGCTTTGCCAGGGGCATTATCCGTGACTACAATTAGTGCATGCCTCGCCGTCTGCCGACAAGTATTTTATTCCTGTCTCTCGGACTGCCATTGCTCACCCTCCTGCCCTACGTCTGGGCCGCCGCGGCGGCCGGCTCGCGCCACGTCTTCGCCGGCTTCCTGCTCAACCCGCTCGACGGCCTGACATACCTGGCCAAGATGCGCCAGGGTTGGGAGGGGAGTTGGCTTTTCACGCTTCCTTTCACCACGAATCCTGGCTCCGGCAGCTTTCTCTTCAGTTACTACCTCTTGCTCGGCCACCTCTCGCGCTGGCTGCACCTGCCCCTCCTCGTTGTTTTCCATGCGGCGCGCGTCGCGGCCGGCGTCTTCATGCTGATCACGCTCTGGCACTTTGCCGGCACGATCAGCGGCGACCCGCGCACGCGGCGCCTGGCGTGGTGGGTCATGGCCGTCGGCTCGGGACTGGGATGGATCGCCACGCTCGCGGGAGGATTCACCGCTGATCTGTGGGTCGCGGAGTATATTCCCTTTCTCAGCCTCTTCTCGAGCGCGCACTTCCCTCTCGCCCTGGCCCTTATCTTGTGGATCGCCATGCACCTCACGCTTCCACCGCAGGCGCTGACTCTGAGGCGCGGGGTTGGGCTGTGGCTGCTGGCCACTGCGCTCGCCATTCTGCAGCCCTTTGCGCTTATCCCGCTAGGCGTCGCCGCGAGTCTGTGGGCACTGTGGATGCGGTGGAGGGCGGGCCGCTTCCCGGCAGGGAGCGTGATCGGGCTCGGCCTCGTCGGCCTGGCAGCCGCACCCTGGCTGGTGTACGACCTTCTGCTCACGCGGACGCATGCGCAATTGGCGATCTGGGCTGCGCAGAATCTAACACCCACGCCGCCCGTGTGGGACGTGGCCCTCTCCGCCGGCCTCCTAGGAGCTTTGGCCGTCGTGGTCATCGCGCGCCGCGCGATGGGCCGAGGGCTAGGAGAGACCACGAACCCAGACTCACAATCCTTTTTTGTCGTGTGGGCGGCTTCAAATGCGCTGCTGCTGTATGCACCGCTTGCGCTGCAGCGCCGGCTGATGATGGGCTGGTTCTTCCCTCTGGCGGGTCTGGCCGTTCCAGTCCTCGCCAAATGGATATGGCAGGCTCGCACACCCTGGACGCGCATTGCGGCAACCTTTGCCCTGCTCGTCCCGAGCAACGTGCTGCTTCTCACCGCGCTGGCCGGTGGCATCGTGCGCCGCGAGCCTGCGTTTTTCCTCACACAGGATGAGGCTGCGGCCCTTGCGTATTTGGCCGAGGCCTCCCCTGTACCCCCTGTCGTTCTGGCATCCCCGGGATTCGGCACGTTTATCCCCGGCTTCAGCGGGGCGCGCGTCATCTATGGCCATCCCATGGAGACGCCCGGTGCACTCGAAGCCGAACGCGCGGTTGTCGAGTTCTACACGGCCGAGGGCGCCGGAGCCCAAGAGGAGTTTCTCCGGCGTTTCGCGGTGGACTATGTTGTCTTGGGCCCGCGCGAGCGGGCACTGGGCGGCGCGCTTCACCTCTCACTGGCCTCGGCGTTTCAAGCCGGGGAAGTGACCGTGTTCTCGACGGCAGGCATGCCATGAAGCCGCGCACGCGCTGGTTGCCTGCCATCTTGGCCATTGCGCCGCTGGCCTGGCTTCTGCCCCTTGCGCTCCACCTCACAGGGGTTGCCTTCCAGCCGGGCAGCGAGTACACCGACCTGGCGGTGACACATTGGCCCAATGCGCTGCTCATCAACCACGTGCTGCGCGATTGGCACCAGATCCCTCTGTGGAACCCATACATCCTCGCCGGAACGCCGTTTGCCGCCAACCCGTTGAGCGGATTGTGGTATCCGCCATTGTGGCTGGCAGCTTTCTTCCCCGTGCCGTTGACCTTCAACCTGCTGTTGATCCTCCATGCTGCGTGGGCCGGCTTTGGCGCGTATCGATTGGCGCGAGAGGATGGGCTCAGCCTTCCCGCAGCGCTCGCAGCCGGGCTCGTTTTTGGTGGGTTGCCCAAGTTGATAGCCCATGTCGCGGCGGGTCACGTCACGCTGGTCATGGCCGTCGCGTGGACGGGGTGGCTGCTCGTATACGCAGGCCGCGCGGCCGCCGGCCGCCGCGTACGCGACGCAGCCGCTGCCGGGCTCATCCTGGCAACCATCAT
>JAPLGX010000280.1 GCA_026389925.1 Chloroflexota bacterium | reverse complement strand
CGCACGGAAAGCCCTGTCAATAGCACCGAGGAACTCTTCGGGCAGGGCTTCCGCGCCGTGTATCTGGCGACCGGGGCGCAGAAGTGCCGTGCCTTGGGCATCGAGGGGGAAGACCTCCAGGGCGTGGCTGATCCGCTGGAGTTCCTCCGCGCGAGGGCTCTGGGCCTCCAGCCCGCCTGCGAGGAGCGCGTGGCCGTGATCGGCGGTGGTAATGCGGCCGTGGATGCCGCCCGCTCGGCGCTTCGACTCGGTGCCCGGCAGGTCACCATCCTCTACCGTCGCACGCGCGAGGAGATGCCCGCTTACGAGGATGAGATCGAGGAAGCACTGCGCGAAGGAGTCGCGTTGCAGGAGTTGGTCGCGCCGAAACGCATCCTCGGCAAGCATGGCTGCGTGACCGGCATCGAAATGGTGCGGATGCGCCTGGCAGACGCCGACCACAGCGGCCGGCGTCGGCCCGTGCCCCGCAGCGGCAGCGAATTTGTCGTCCCCTGTGAGATGGTTCTCCCCGCCATCGGCCAGGTGGCATCTAGTGAGCTAGTCGGTAGACTGGAACTGTCACGGGAGAAGACCGTCGTCTGCGATGCCGCTACGCTCCAGACCTTCCGTGAAGGCCTGTTCGCCGGCGGTGACGTTGTCAACGGCGGTGGGAGCGTGATCGAGGCGATTGCCCATGGCCAGCGTGCCGCGAAGGCCATCGACCGCTGCTTGGGAGGCCCGGGCGTGTTGCCCCCCGACGTAAGCGTCAGCATCCACCGCGCCTCCGACGACGAATTGGGGCAGGCGGGGCCGAGGCTGCAAGAGCCGCTGCTGCCCGTGGCGGAGCGGCTGGGCAATTTCTGCGAAGTCGTTGGCGGCATCACCCCTGACGGCGCGTGCGCCGAGGCGAACCGATGCCTGCGGTGCGATCTGGAAAGGCTGCGGTCCTGACTGAATCAATTCCCTCGGGAGGAAGCATGAGCGGACTGACGTTCACCCTGGACGGGCGGGAAGTTACGGCAACCGAAGGCCAAACCATCCTCCAGGCTGCGCTGGCCCACGGTGTGGCGATCCCCCGTCTCTGCTACGATCCGCGCCTCAGCCCGACGGGAGCATGCCGACTGTGCCTGGTCGAAATCGAAGGCGAGGCGGGCATGCACACGTCGTGCACCCGGTTGGCCATGCCCGGCATGAGCGTGCGCACCGACACCGAGGTCATCCGCGCCTCGCGGAAAATGACCCTCGAATTCCTGTTGAGCGAGCATCGCGTGGCCTGCACCACCTGCGACGCCGACGGCGACTGTCTGCTTCAGGATTACGCCTACGAGTACGGCGCGGCGCAAGAGCGATTCCTTTCGTTGGCCCGCCCGGAGACGGAGGGGGCCTATACCTGTGGGCATCAGGGAATCATCTACGACCCCTCGAAATGCGTCCGCTGCCAGCGGTGCGTGAGGATCTGCGACGAGGTGGAGATGGCCGAGGCGCTCACGCTCAAGGGGCGCGCGATGGATGTGCAGGTGAGCACGGCCTTCGACCTGCCGCTGAACCAGTCTACCTGCGAGATCTGCGGCTTGTGCGTGAGCACGTGTCCCACCGGGGCCTTGTGGGAGCGCGAGGCGAAGGGACGGGGCCGTGCCAAGGACCTCAATAAGGTGCGCACCACCTGCCCCTATTGCGGCGTCGGTTGCCAGATCGATTTGCGCGTCAACCGGAAGACCAACCGCATCGTGCGGGTCACGGCGGAGCCCGGCTGCGTGCCCAACGACGGCAATATCTGTGTGAAGGGGCGTTTCGGCTTCCACTTCGTGCATTCGCCGGAGCGGCTCACCAAGCCGTTGGTGCGCGAAAACAGCACGTTTCGCGAGGCGTCGTGGGAAGAAGCGATTTCCTTCGCCGGCCGCCGGCTGGCGGAAATCCGCGACCAGCACGGCCCCGAAGGCGTCGCGTTCCTCAGTTCCTGCCGCTGCACGAACGA
>JAPLGX010000357.1 GCA_026389925.1 Chloroflexota bacterium | reverse complement strand
GTACTGCCACGGTCCTGTCATGGGCACTAGGTCATCGCTCATCTGACCCTCCTAGATCGCGTACCCGCCCAGGCTGAAAGTGAAGCTCGCGCCACCCACATTGACGATCGTGTAGCGGCCACGGAGCTGCGGCCCGATGAGCTGGGGCCGGGATGTGCCCACGCCGCAATCGGCGGTCACATTGATCGGTGCCGTGGGGGGGAAAGCCCGGTCGAACACGACCGAATACTTCTTCGCCCCGCCGGAGCCGACCATCTGCTGAAGGTGCGCTCCGTTGACCCACGTGCTCCCGACTGGTGCCAACCAGTCCACAAACAGATCGAGCGTGTCGCCTGCGACGGTGGCCGCCGCGGTCAAGACGACGGTGATGATGTGGCGCCGGCGCTCGCCCAGGAGGACGACCGGAGTACCCACCACCCCTGCGCCGGCGCCGTAAGCTACGGCCGGGAAGAGCACGAATGACTCACCCTGGAGGAGTTCAACTCCTCGCGGTCCTCTTTTCGGTGACATATGATCCACCTCCACTTCCGCGGACATGGGGTCCGCATTAAAGCCAGCCGATGCGAAGCTCGGGTTTGCGTTTGCTGCCCTGCTGCGCCAGGTACAGCGCCCCGGCCACTGCCACCGCCCGGTCCTGATGAATGCTCGGAACATCCACCACCCGCCAGCCCGTGGCGCTCTCCTGAATGGTCAGCGTCAACAACTGCCGGCGCAGGATAGGGTCGGGTGGCAACTTCACCGTCCCGGCTTTGAGCGCCTGGTACAACGCGCCCCACCGCGCACGGTTCGACTCGGCCGTGGGGTGCAACACCTCGGCGCCCAACTCCTGCGCCAAGCCCACGCCCTGAGGTGATTCGATCTGCGTGTCTCTTTCGCTCACCCCGTAGGTCACACGCAGCGCCTCGATCTCCTCCCGCACCGCTGCGAACGACACCGGCTGCGCTTGGCTGCCTCGGAACTGCCGCTGCGCCACGATCGCCACCGCACCCTCGACGGGCTTGGTCGCTACTGCGATGGCCGTCTCATCATGAACCCACCCAAGGTCGCAGAAGAGGTAGCACGGCCCCGGGGAGCGATCGAGCGTCGGATTGTCAGCCGTCGCCCGCTGCCAATCAGCGTCCGTTGCAAAGGCCGCGCTGCCTTCACCCCACAGGTTGCAGTGTTCCCGCGCGTACACGTGGGGCGGCAACTGCGCCCGCTGCGCCTCGAGGAATGCTTCCGTGATGAGAGGGCTATCGTTCTCTGTGCGGTAGATGAGCCGCACCCACGGCTCGCCTCGAGCGGCCGCCTCGAACAACTCCCACAACACCCCGGCCTGGATCGGCCCGACCGTGCTCACTGCCAGCATCAGAGGGTTGGGCTGCGCCGCCATGCCGGGCAAGAGCGCGTCGTACAACTCGCGGTCGACGGCCCAGCCCAGCTCATCGTAGACAATCATGCTCGGCCTGAAGCCTCGGCTGTACTGCGCGTCGGCCGGCCGGATGATCCAGTGGCTGCCATCCCGCAATCGGATCTCGCTGCGCGTCAGGCCGTCCTCGTCCAGCAGGCCGGACAGGATGCCGCTGCGCCCAATGATCTGCCGCGCATCACGCAGTACAATGCCCGCACCCTCCCGGTCCAGCGCGACAGAGATGATCTCCTCACCCTCGCCGGTGTACAGCTTCCACAGCGCCACCCAGCAGCCAAGGGTGCTCTTCCCGTTCTGCCTGGGCGTGCTCACCACGGCCACGCGCCGCGTGAAGATGCCGGCTTCGTCTCGCTCCGTCACCTGCCGTAGCCAGTCGGCCTGGTATGGCCACGGCTCGCGGGCGAACATCCGCACGAACGACACCGGGTCAGCCGCTACCTTCTCGAAGTCGGCATCGCCCAGCGCCTTACGTAGTAGGCTCATCGCTCGCTCCTAGCAGCCTGTGAATGCGTGCCAGCTCTGCATTCTCGCCTTCGTTACCCTTGCCCTTGCCCCTCGCTCGGCGCACCGCCATGATGCAGCGAGTCACACTGTTATCGTAGGCTGGCCAGCGGGTGAGCAGCTCAATCTCCGCAGCCGGCGTGCCGGCTGCCAACTCGCCCATGATCCAGGCCTCAACCTTCTCGACCAGGACCACCGACGCGACCGCCCGGCG
>JAPLGX010000435.1 GCA_026389925.1 Chloroflexota bacterium | reverse complement strand
GAGAAGGCGCCGTGAGGTTGAGCGGCGCCCCACCGCTAGGCTCTGCGAAGTCTATGGGGCAATCGGCGTCGCGGGAGGCGGCGTGGGGTTGACCTGCATCGGATGCCCGGAGTGGATGAGCAAGAAGGTGGTCTGGCCGGGCAGCACCTGGAACACCTCGTCGTACTTCTTCCACCACACCCACACCGTAATGCGGTAGTAGCCGGCCGGCAGGTCACTCACAACGAAATTCTCGTCGTAGTCGTCGTCGGGATGAACGACCTCGTCGATGTAGGTCCAACTACGCCAGGTGCGGTCGCTGTCGAGCGAGGTGATGGTGAAGCTCTTCTTGGGGATCGGCCAGTCATCCACCGATTCAATGCGCCCGGCCACCACGCCCCAGCCCTGCGGCGGTACCAGCCATAGCTCGGGGTTGCGTGTGGCGAAGAAGGAATCCTCGCCAACGCGCACTTCGAAATGCAGGTGCGCGCCGGTCACCTTGCCGGTGGCGCCCACCTCTCCGATTTGTTCCCCCGCATGGACATACTGCCCGACCTTGACGTTGATCGCACGCATGTGGGCGTAGGCGGTGTAGACCGGCTTGCCCTCAAAACCAAAGTCGTGCTGGATAGACACGGCCAGGCCGTACGGGTCATCGTGATTTGGGTAGTGGCCGAACAGCCCGTAGCCGGCCCACATGACGACTCCATCGGCCGCCGCCAGCACCGGGTGCCCGCTGGGCGCCGAGATGTCGATGCCCGAGTGGGTGTGCATGTCATCGAAGTAGTTGCCGCCGTAACGGTACTCGGGGTTCGGCCAGTTGACCTCGCCAGAGGCGATTGGGCGCGCGAACCAGAAATGATCTTCCGGGCGGAGTTGGAGCGGAATGCGGTAAGGCGGCGGCCGCAATCCCTCCGGGCGCGTGTCGATCGTGAGCGGCATAGGGGCAAGGACCGGCGGTTCGGCCGGGATGGGCGTGGGAGTCTGAAACACCGCAATGGCCTGCGCCGTGGCCGCCTGGGCGGGCAATCCATCCGTCGCAAGCAATGCCTCGCCGCTCATCAAACCCACGACCAGAACGATCAGGCTGAGCACGTACTTCATCGAACCTGCTCCTAATAGGTCGGCGTCGGCCAGCGCGTGTCGCTTGGGCGCGGGCCAAACCAGTACTGATAGATGCGCGGCGTCGGCGTGATGGAGGGCGTCGGCGTGAGGAAGGCCTCCAACGGGAAGAGCTCGCCCATCGCTGCAGCCCAGTCGAGGCCGTCGGCGGCTCGGAATTCCCAATAGCGAATCCCCGAATAGAAGGAGCGCCAGTTGGCATCGGCGGCTACCCGCAGCCAGCCGTGTTCAGCGGCGAGCAGGGTGAAATCCACGTAGTAGCCGGGCGGAAGCGTGTTGCGATAGGTGCCGCCGCGGTCATAATCGGAAGGCGAGCCGGAGGCGCGCGCTTCGAAATCCCACGGTGCATCGCGCATCGGTTCGCCCATCGATCCATCCTGGGCGCGAGTGCGCAAGTAGAGGTGCCAGTAGGTGTATTGTCCGAGCGGCTCGGGGACGACTTCCAGCCAGCCCTGCGCGGCCGCGGCGCGAGCGATAGCGATCGTGCGCCCAGTGCGGAACCACGAGAGTTCATCTTGCGGCGGGCGCGGTGCGCCGGGTTCGATGACGGCGCTGTCGAGCGTCCCCAGGAAATCCCAGCCGGCGGCCGATTGGACCGCCTGGCGCAGCATCCCAAAGCGATCGACCACGGTGCTGCTCAGGCGCGCTTCAGTCGGCCGAACACTAATGGTGGTCAGAGTCGCGCCGAGCGGACCAGCATGGACGGTGGCTGCGGCCGTGGCGGCCGAGGCGGCCGGCTGGGAGGCGTTGGCCTGCAACCAGTCTGGCAACGGATCGGACAGAGGTTTGGCTGTCCAACTGATGCCGCCAAGATAGCCTTCCAGAGGAAGTACCGACGGCGCCAGGACCGAGGTGGGCGGTGCCACCTGCAAGAACGAGGTCAGCGCGCTCGGGTAGAAGGAAGAAGCCAAACGGTCGCCGGTGGGGCTCCAGACCGGGCGCACGCCCTGGGCGGCGGTCTGGGGCGGCGCCTGCAAGTCATCCAGGGTTTGGACGAACACCCAGCGGTAGCCGTTCTCAACAGCGGTAAAGGCGAGGCGCTGCGCGTCCGGGCTGAAAACCGGGTCGCCCTCGTCCACCTCGGGTGTATGGGTCAGCTCGCGTGCTTGGAGCGTATCCAAATCGAGAAGATACAGATCCGTTCCCTGTTCGCGCCGGGAGGCGAAGGCGATCGAGCGGCCTTGCGGCGACCACGAGGGAGCGAACGACGGGTAGGGACCTTCATCGCACCAGGTAGGTGAGCCGCCCGCCGTTGCGAGAATGCAGATGCTCATGCGCGAGGCGGCGAAGTGCTCGTAAACGACCCACTGGCCGTCGGGCGACCAGGCGGGGCGGCCGTCGTACTCGAGTGAATCGGTGAGCCGACGGGTCTCTCCGTTGACCAGATCGGTCAGGTAGATATCCCAGTTGCCGTCGCGGCGCGAGGCAAAAGCCAGCGCGGTGCCCTGAGGATTGAAAGCCGGGTCGCGATCGTCGCTGCCCAGCGCGAGCGGCAATGCGACGGGGCTGCCAAGCGGCAGGAGGAAGACGGTCGACCGACCATCGCGGCGCAAGGCGTAGGCGATTGTCCCGGACTCGAGCAGAAGGTTGACGGGTGTCGGACCTGAGAGCGCGGGTGTGGGCGGAGGCGGCGTCTGGCTCGCTGTGGGCGAAGGGGACGAGGTGGGCTCGGGCGTCGCAGCCCGGGTCTGAGTCAGGCTATGGGCGTCGGCGGAGGGCGAACTCGCGGGCGCCT
>JAPLGX010000476.1 GCA_026389925.1 Chloroflexota bacterium | reverse complement strand
CGCTGCGCCGGATTCTTGCGCGCATCTGATTCACGATGCGAAGGTGTGGCGCGGCGGGCGGACGGTCGAAACCGGGTTCGCCGAGGATTATGCCGCGCTGGCCGCGGGTTTCCTCGAACATTATCAGACCACCGGGGAGGAGAGCTACTTTGCGGAGGCCGCGGCCCTGTGCCGTACGCTGCTCAAGGATTTCCGGCGACCCGAGGGCGGGTTCTTCGACACCGGGGAGCGACATGAGCAGCTCGTCGCGCGAGCGCATACGCTGCATGATGTGCCCACACCCAGCGCGTCGGCCTTGGCTTTCAGTGTGATGCTCCGGCTGCATGCGCTGGATGGCTCCCCGCGCTGGTTCGAAGCGGTTGAACGTGCATTGCCCGCCATGCTTCCGCCGGCCGCCCAGCACCCGGCCACCTTCGCGCAATGGCTGCTGGATGGTGAAGACTGGCTGGGCGGAGTGAAAAGCGTGGCTCTGGTCGGCAAGGCAGGCGACCCGGTGTTGGACTCGCTGCGATCGGAGGTGGCGCGGACCTCGTGGCCGGAAGTAGTCCTTGCCTGGGGCTGCCCCGGCGAGCCGACCGGCGTGCCCGTGCTTTCGGAGCGGGTGCGGATTGAGGCGCCGGCGCGGGCTTACGTTTGCGTCGATATGGTCTGCCGGCTGCCCGCCGAATCGATTGAAGAGCTTCGCACGCAACTCGCGCCATGACTCAATCTCCCCGCCAACGCCCGGCCGACTATCTGCGGGCCGCGGTTGCTCAAACACCCATGCCCGGTGGGTTGCGTCCCGTGGCCGAATTGTTGTCGAGCGATTCCGCATTCCAGGGCTACCTTGCGGCTTTCGACCAGGGCACGATCAGCCTGACGAATTTCGCTGCGTCGATCATCCTGGCGCGGGCGATCAGCCCCACCGAGTTCGGGATGTACGGGGTTGGGTTCCTGCTGCTGCTGCTGTTGCGTGCGGTACAGGAGGGGCTCACCGTCCAACCTCTCAATGCAATCGGTCCGACGCTGGAAGGGGACGAGTATCGTCGCTACGCCAGCAGCACGGCCGTGTTGCAGCTCATCCTTTCGGCGCTCACTGCGCTTGGGGCGTTCGCCCTGGGTTGGGTGCTTACCGCAACCGGCAACGACGTGGCCGGGCCGACGGTCGCGGCGATGGCGTTCGTCGGCAGCGTGTGGCAGATCCAAGAGTTTCTCAGGCGGGGGTTCTACGCACGCGGCCGGGTCGGCGCGGCCGCGCTGAACACGGGGTTGGCCAGCCTGGTGCGGTTGGGCGTGCTGGTGCTCATGGTGCACGGCGGAGGGCTCTCGGCTCGGGCGGGGCTCGATGCAATCGCCTACGGCTCCCTGGCGGCCGGCGTGGTAGGAGTGATTCAGTTCAGCGAGTCGTGGACTCGCGCCGGTCTCGACGTGCGCGGAGTCCTGCGCACGAACTGGTCGTTCGGACGATGGGTGTCGGGAGGCAGCATCGCCAATTGGGCGGCGCTCGAGATCTATCCGATCCTTTCAGCCGGCATGATCAGCTTCGCGGCCGCGGGGGCATTGCGTGCGCTGCAGAATCTGGTCGCCCCAATTCATGTCTTGCTGCGCACCCTTGAGACCTACCTGACCCCGCGCGCTGCGCGGCGGTTCAAGGTGGGCGGGTGGGGCGGGTTGCGTGCGCTGCTCTCGCGTGTCTATTGGCTTTCGGTCTTGCCCGCCATCGCGCTTCTGGCTGGCGTATCGCTCTTCCCGGCCCCGCTCATGCGCCTGCTGTACGGCGAGAAGTACGCCGGCTACTCGGGAATGTTGCCTCTTCTTGCCCTGGCGTACGGGTTGTGGTTCGCCTATGCTCCGCTGCAGGCGTGCTTCAAGGCCATCCCGTGGACTCGGCCGGTGTTCCTGGCCAATGCTTTGGCCACCCTGTCGATTTTCACCATTGGGTTGCTGGCCATCCATTTCTTTGGGCTGGCCGGCGCGATCGGGGGACAAGCGCTTAACGGGCTGTTGATTGGAGCGGTTCTGTGGATTGTTTGGTGGCGGGCGCCCCGGCAGGGCGCGCCGGCCGCCTGAGGCTCAGGCCGACCGCCGGTGCAGCCAGCGGCGCGGCACACGGCCTCCCCAACCTTTCTTCCAGCGATACCAGAAGACAATCAACATCGCCAGCCCCAGCAGCTGCAGATCGAACAGCAAGCCTGCATGCCGCGCGTACAGGCGGTCGAGGCGCAGGCGGCTGCGCAGCGGCACGTAATAATCCCCGACGACTTGCGCCAGACCGGCCAGGCCGGGCTGCACCTGGTGACGGTCGGCGAACTCGGGCAGCCGTTGCAGGTACTCGTGTACCACCACCGTTCGCAGCGGGCGCGGGCCAACGAAACTCATGTCGCCGCGGAGAATGTTAACCAGTTGCGGCAGCTCGTCCAGCGCGGTCTTGCGCAGGAAGCGTCCGCTGCGCAAGATGCGCTCATCTTTCTCGCGAGCGGGGATGGGCCCGGTGTGATCCTCGGCATTGCGCACCATCGTGCGCAACTTGAGCTGGGCGAAGTTCCGTCCCCCGCGGCCGACGGAGTTCTTCACGAACACGACCGGTCCCGGGTCCTCCAGCCAAATGAGCGCCCAGAACACAACCCACAGCGGTGCGGTGAGTCCGAGCCCGAACAGCGCCAGGGCGATGTCGAATACGCGCTTGCTGGCACGCAGGGGAGGCGGCTGGCCGAACCTCGCGACATGGCGCTCCACCACCTCGCGTTCCACCTGGGCCGGCGGTGGCGAGTTGTTCTCAACCCATCCGAATTCTGCGATGCCGGCGGCCGCGGCTCCGATGAAGGTGCCGGCCAAGCCGAGAACGGCCGAGGCCACCACCGTGCCCGCAGGCTCAATAGTTCGAGGCGCACCGATCAGCGTCGGGATGAGAGACAGCGTGACCAGGAAGAAAAGGCCCGCAAGGATCGCCAGCCGGTAGCGCGCGCTCACTCCGGCTTCGTGCGAAGGGGCGCTCAGGCGCGGCACGAGATAGGCCACCAGGGCCGGGCCGACGAACGCAAACAGGAGCCTCACCGCTGGTGGAAGCATCGGATCAACCGAGGTGGGCGCGGCCCAACCCGCACGTGAACGCGGCCGGCCGTTCTGCGTAAGGCTTCATCGAAAGGCGGGGCATCGCGCGGATAATACTCTGCGGCGGGGGCAGGGTCAAGCGCGGCGGCCGGTAACGCGTTTTCGCCGAGTACCGGCGCGCGGGAATCGCGCAGGCTGCGTGATATACTCTGCCCGCGCTTCCCCCCAATTCGAAGGAGCAGGTGCTCAACGTATGCAGACCAGGGTCAGAGTCGTCCTTGCGGTCGTTCTCGTCGTGGTGCTGGGAGTGGGCGGCTATCTTGGAGTCCAGCTCGCGACACGTTGGTCGACTCCGCTTGGCCCGAGCCTGGAGTTGAATTTGCCGACCGAGACCTCGGGCGCCGCGGTGAAGACTACTCCGAGCGCGGAAAGCCCTCTCGGCGAGGTCACGCCCACTCCTGTTGCTGCAGGGACGGCCACCGCGGAACCGCCTGCAGCCGATGCACGGATCACTACGGGCTGACTCACGGCAAGCTCAATCAATCCTACTACTGGGGCAATGTGTACAGCGAACCGGGTGGAGCCGGCCCCGGGCTCCTGGCGCGCACCCTGTACGAGAATTACGGAATGCGCATCGACAACTATGTCGCGGTCAACATGACCACGTTCACCAAGATTGTGGACGCCGTTGGAGGCATCGACATCTACCTGCCGCGCGACGTTGACGGCACCACCAGCCCAACCCCGCTGCCCTACTTCAGCGCCGGATGGAATCACTTCAACGGCTCGCAGGCGCTGGCCTACTCGCGCATCCGCAAGATCGATACCGAGCTCGACCGGATCGACCGCCAGACCGAGGTGTTGTGCGCGCTGCGCGCCAAGGTCACCAGCGCCGAGGTGCTGCCGAAAATCCCGGCCATCATCGAAAGTTTCCTGGGCAACGTGCTGACCGATCTCACGCCGGAGCAGATCAGCCGATTGGTGGCCGTGGCCCCCTCGGTCGGGACGAGGAACATCTTCAGCGTGACGGTGCCGCGCGAGATGTTGGCCGAGGGCAGCGAACCTATGGCTTTGGCCACACCGCCCGTGCACACCTTCGTCTGGCACGGCGATGAAGCGCGCATGCGCGAACTGGTGCGCCAGTTCCTCGACGGCACATATCCCTCGGGACCGGGCGCCTCGCCCTGTAAGTAGCACAGACTGACACAGCGTTATGCGCATCGCCATGATCTCCTACCACACCTGCCCGCTGGCCGTCCTGGGCGGCAAAGACACGGGCGGGATGAACGTCTACGTGCGCGAACTCACACGTGCCCTCGGTCGGCGCGGCATCGGCGTGGATGTTTTCACGCGCTCGCAAGATGAGCACGTGCCGCACGTCGTGCACGACCTGGGCTATGGCAACCGGGTGGTGCATATGCCGGCCGGCCCCGAACAACCGCAACCCAAGGCCGCCCTGGCCGGCTTCGTCCCGGAGTTCACCGAGGGTATCCAGCGCTTCGTTGCCCAGGAGGGCACGCGCTACGATCTGATCCATTCCCACTACTGGCTCTCGGCGCTGGCGGCCAAGCCGCTGCGCACGGCCTGGCGCGTGCCGGTCGTGCACATGTTCCATACGCTGGGCATTATGAAGGCCCGCCTGGAGGGAACGCCCGAAGATCCGCTTCGCGTGCAAGCCGAGGCAGACATCCTGAGCTGGGTCGACCGCGTCGTGGCCGCCACGCCGGCCGAGCGCGCGCAGCTTCAATGGCTGCACAACGCCGACTTGCGGAAAGTGGTTGTCATCCCTCCGGGAGTTGACCTCGAAACGTTTCACCCCATCCCGGCCGCGCGAGCCAAGGTGCAGATCGGGCTGGAGCCGAATGCACGCATGGTGCTCTACGTTGGGCGCATTGAACGGTTGAAGGGAATCGAGACCCTGTTGCGGGCGGGGGCGCTTCTGCGCAGCCAAGGGGGCATCCAGGGTGAGTGTACGTGCGTTATGGTCATCGGCGGCGATCCGGATACGCCCGCTGACGAGATGGCCCGCCTGCAGGCGCTGCGCGAAGAACTTGGCGTGACAGACGTCGTGACCTTCGTGGGAAAGAAGAATCAGGAGAGCCTGCCCTACTACTACTCGGCCGCCGAAGTCGTGGTTGTGCCGTCGCACTATGAGTCATTCGGCCTGGTCGCGCTCGAGGCGATGGCCTGCGGCACGCCCGTGGTGGCCTCAGGCGTGGGCGGGCTGCTCTATCTCGTCCAGGACGGGCGCACGGGCTTCCACGTGCCCGATGGGGATGCCCCTCTCCTGGCGGGGAAGCTGGCCTCTCTGTTGCGCGATGACGAGATGCGCCGCGAGTTCGGGCGGCACGGCGTCAGCCTGGCGCGCTCCTACGATTGGCGCGCCATCGCCCAGCAGGTGCTGACCCTATACGAGAGTGTCCTGGCCGGAGCGAGCGCGGAGGCAGCCCCGCCCAACATCGCCCTCTGATTCGGGCGCGGTGTCAAATGATCGGCGGCCGAGGATCCTCGGCCGCATTTCGCGAAAGCTCAGGAGGACCGTGCCCTACTCCGGAAAGAACTGACCTGTCGAGGCGTAGTAGGCACAGTGGGTGGAGACGTAAGCCACAAACTCGACCAGTGAGCTTTCGCGGTCGTCCCGACGCACCAGCAGATCGAGGGCTTGCGAGCGCTCACCGCACTTCTCAATGAAATCCTGGATCACCTGCGAATCGACATCGGCCCAGGAGGCCACTCGGTTGAAGATGTAGGGCCGATTGCCCTTGATAAGCGACGCGGCCGTGAGGTAGGCGCGCGAGGCGCGAGTGCGCGTTGAAGCGCGTTTGAACATGCGCCGCAGGTCCGGGTCGACGTAGCCCTGCGCCCGGCGGCGGTACCGGGTAGGGGAGGCCTTGAGAAAGGCGGCCAGCGTCACTGCGACGCCGGTCAGCGGCTCGTCGAGCAACAGCGCACCAGCTTCTCCCTCGGGCACTCGATTGCGCAGTTCCTGAACGATATTCTCAACGTAACGCAGCTTGAGCAACGCGCCCGGGAAGCGGCGGTACAACCGGCGCCAATTCGAGCGCGGGGTGAGCCACACCGAAAACGTCTCGGCAAAGTCGTCATCCGGGTGCTTTTGCGCATAGTGATCGCCGAGGGGGTTGACGTAATCGCGGCTCCACGGGTTGGCTCGCTCGACATATCGATTGGTGGCCGGGTACGAGCGAAAGAAGTTGCCGCGCACGTGGAAGGTCTCGCGGAAGTCCTTGCGGCGGTACAGTTTGTAAGCGTAGCAAAAGGCATGGCCCAGCTCGTGGCGCACGGTCGAGGCGATCTCCTCTGGCGAGTACAGCCAACGGCGGAACTCGCGATGCAGTTCGCGCAGCAGGTAGTGCGTGTCGTAGAAACCCAGGGCAACGTTGGTCGTGCCCTCGACCGTGCCGTAGCCGGTGGAGAGGTAGAAGTTGGGAATTAGGTGCTTGAGCCGCACGCGCTTGAGGTCGTCGTGGGCGATGGCCAGCGCCCGCCCAAGTGGCCCGTCGTCGAGCGACAGCTCGAGCCGGTTGAGCGGAGTCATGAGCAGTTCCAGCTTTCGGGTCTCCGGCCCGAAAAGCAAGAGGCGCGAGTGACGCATGGTTGGGATCAGGCTCCGGACGTTGTGCGCCGCACGACCTCAGCCGTGTGCGGCAGGTGCGGATGAGAAGCGATGGTGGGCGCGGAGCTTCAGCCTGCGACCCTTTGGCGTGCGTGCACGGATGTGAGGCGCCCCCGGAGGGACTCGAACCCCCAGCCTACTGATTCGAAGTCAGCCGCTCTATCCTTTGAGCTACGGGGGCAGGCCGCGCCAATCGCTGTGACTTGCCTGCACGGGCCGTGGCTAGGCGGGAAGGCCCGTGCGCGAACAAGCGCATTATACGGTTTCCCCCCCGCGTGTCAACGCTGACGCAGGGTGAATTGGCCCTTGCGGGGTCGCAGGAAAATATGGACCCGAATTGTGATAATTCCCTCTTGCGCGATTCCCGCCTTGTGCTGTGCCACGGGCAGAACCCCTGGGGCACCCAGGGGCGGCTGTCCCAGTCATGAGATGCGCGAGGCCGCTCTCCCACATGCCTCAGCCACTGGTGGGCGGGCGCCCACACCGATCTGCCGACAGGACCGGCGTTGTCGTTCAACCCTCGGATGTCCGACGCGCAAGAGGTTGATGGGCGTGGTCAGGGGGCAGCCGGCGCGCGTTTCTCTCTTGCTCGCGCCACAAGCCAGTCCGCCCAGGCGTCCAGTCCCTCGCCGGTGCGGCAGGAGAGCGGGAAGGTGACCAGCCCCGGGCTCAGGGCTTCCACCCCCTCACGAAAGCAGTCCATGCGAAACGGCACGTAGGGCAGCAGGTCGACCTTGTTGATGACCAATGCCTGTACGCCGCGGTAGGCGGAGGGGTACTTGTAGGGTTTGTCGTCGCCCTCCGGGATCGAGGCGATCAGGACGCTCAGATGGCTGCCGATGCGGAACTCGATCGGGCAGACGAGGTTGCCCACGTTTTCGATGATCACTAGATCGAGCTGGCCCAGCGGGAGTTCGCGCATCGCGGCCTGGACCATCACCGCATCCAGGTGGCACTGCTTGCCGGTGTTAATCTGAAACGCCGGGATACCGGCCGCCTTGGCGCGGTCGGCGTCGATGGAGGAGGCCAGGTCGCCCTCGATCACGCCCAGCCGCAGGCGACCGTGCAGCGAGTCGAGCGTGCGCAAGATGAGGCTCGTCTTGCCCGCGCCCGGCGAGGCCATCAGGTTGACCGCCAGGACGCCGGCGCGATCGAAGACGGCTCGATTGCGCGCCGCCCTCTCATCATTGGCAGAGAGTATGTTCTGGACAACAGCAATTCGCGCAGGCATCTCACTCCACCTCAATGCTATCGACCCGCAGTTCCTCACCCTGATGGACCCGCACGCGGAAGCTGTTGCAGGCGGGGCAACCGAAGCTGTCGGCATCCGGCGAGAAGATGCGCCCGCATTCGGTGCAGCGCAGCTCCAGCGGCAGGCGTGTGAAGCGCAGGCTGGCCCCTTCCGCGGGAGTCCCTTTGGCGATGATCTCCCAGTAATACTTCACCGAGTCGTCGAGGATCGAGGCCAACTCTCCGATCACCAGGTCGATGACCAGGATGCGGCGTGCCCCGGCCCGCTCGGCATGGGCCAGGACGATTTCCAGGACGCTTTGGGTCACACTCAATTCGTGCATTGTGTCGCCAGGTGGTGCTCCCGCGCCGGACGTGCCTTAGGCATGAAAGGACTTCTCGCCGGCGCGAATGGGAACCTTGATCCGATTCTCCATCGGCGTGATCGGGCACGACCAGCGATCGTTGTAGGCGCAATACGGGTTGTACGCCAGGTTGAAGTCGACCCACACCATACCCTCACCGAGAAGTTCAGGCTCCAGATAGCGCCCGGCGCCGTATGTTTCGCGCCCTGCCAGGAGGTCAACAAAGGGCAGGAACGGACCGTGCTCATTCGCAAAGATGGTCAATTCGGCCTCGTGCCCGTCCACGGTGAAGCGTATCTTGCCCATCCGTTGATACACTTGGACGTCGCCGGTCGAGGTCTGCATCTCAACGCTCTCGCCGGAGGTGATTGGGTCGATCGGGAGTTCGAACCGCAGGCTCGGGTTTTCTTCGAAATAGCTCAAACCGCGAAAGCCCTTCTTCTGCTCGCGAGTCAGCGGGCTGTGCGGGTCTTCGGCGAAGAAAGTGCCTTTTTCCTTTCGCAAGTCGGCCAGGGAACTCATGGTCTGCCTCCAGGGTGGCCGCGCATGGCCCGCAGCCGCCGGGGAAGATTGTATCGCGCGAGCGCGTGCTCCTGGACTGGGAGATAATGTCGAGGCAGGCGCCGTCTCAATGGGCACGCCGCGAGAGCACTCGCCGGCTCGCGCCTATTGCGGACGCAAGCCTGCTTCGCCAAAGCAGAGGAGGGACCGATGGAGATTGGCATGATCGGGTTGGGCAAAATGGGAGGCAACATGGTGCGCCGCCTCGTCCGGGGCGGGCACCGGGTGGTGGTCTTCGCCCCGCGCCAGGAGGTGGTGCAGGCGATGGCGGCGGAGGGTGCCGTGGGTGCGACCTCGCTGGAGGATCTGGTGGCCAAGCTCGCGCCCCCGCGGGTGGTGTGGCTGATGGTGCCGTCCGGGGATGCGACCGAAAACACGGTGCGTCGCGTGACCGCGTTGCTGGCCGCGGGCGACGTGGTGGTCGATGGTGGCAACTCGAACTACAAAGATTCAGTGCGGCGGGCAAAAGACGCGGCCGGGTTGGGATTGCACTTCGTCGATTGCGGCACGTCGGGCGGCGTGTGGGGCCTCGCCGAGGGCTACTGCTTGATGGTTGGGGGCGAGGTGCAGGCTGTTGAGCGCGTGCGCCCGGCGCTGGAGACACTCGCCGAGGCGCCCGATCGAGGGTGGGCGCGCATGGGACGCTGGACTGTCGTGGAGGCGATCGAGCTCGGCTGCTCCATCCCCGTCATCTCAATGGCCCTCACCAGCCGGTTCCGCTCGCGGGAGGAGGAACCCTTCTCCGACAAGTTGCTGGCCGCCTTGCGCAATCAGTTCGGAGGCCATGCCGTGCGCAAGGCGGAGGGCCAGACGCCATGACCGCGCACGGAGCAAGGGCGCTCCCTGTCACGGTGGTGATTTTCGGGGCGTCGGGCGATCTCACCCGGCGCAAACTCATCCCAGCCCTGTTCAGCCTCTACACCAAGAAGCGCTTGCCGTCGGAGTTACGCGTCCTGGGCTTTTCCACCCGGCCGCTGAGCGATGCGGACTTCCGCGAACATGTTCGTGAACAGGCGCTGGCGGGGCAGCCGGAGGTCACAAGCGAGGAGTGGAGGTCTTTCGCGGCCTGCCTGAGTTATCGCCCGGGCAATTTCACGTTGACCGAGGATTTCGCCGCCCTCGCCGCCCAGTTGGACGGTCTCGCCCCGGATCCGTGTGGCCGCCTGTACTACGTGGCTGCGCCGCCCGACATGTATGCCGCCATCATTGGAGGCCTGGCCAGCGCTGGGCTAATGCGCGCGGCTCTCGGCTGGCGACGTGTGGTAATCGAGAAGCCGTTTGGCAGCGACCTGGCGAGCGCTCGCGAACTCAACCGCCTGTTGCACCAGGTGGCGGCGGAGCCGCAGATCTACCGGATCGACCATTACCTGGGCAAGGAGACGGTGCAGAACGTGCTCGTCTTTCGTTTTGCCAACGCGGTGTTCGAGCCGATCTGGAACCGCAACTACGTCGACCATGTGCAGATCACGGTGGCCGAGGACTTGGGCGTCGAGCACCGCGGCAAATCGTACGACCGGGTCGGCGTGGTGCGCGACATGTTCCAGAATCACTTGCTGCAAGTGCTGTCGATGGTGGCGATGGAACCGCCCACCTCCTTCAACGCCGATGCATTGCGCGACGAGAAGCACAAGCTGCTCGCCGCTATTCGCCCGCCGACCCCGGGGGAATTCGCGAGGTCCTCAGTCCGCGCGCAGTACTCCGGCTATTGCGAAGAGGCCGGTGTGGCGCCCGGAAGCCAGACGCCCACCTTCGCCGCGGTGCGCCTGCTCATCGACAATTGGCGCTGGCATGGCGTGCCGTTTTACCTGCGCTCGGGCAAACGGCTGGCGCGCAAGGTGACCGAGGTTGTTTTGCAGTTCAAGCGCCCGCCGCACCTGATGTTCCCTTTGCCGGCCGGCGCGGACATTACCCCCAACATCCTGGCGCTGTGTTTGCAGCCGGACGAGGGCATCCACTTGCGCTTCGAGGCCAAACAGCCGGATTCGCTTATCGAGCTGCGTTCGGTGGACATGGAATTCCACTATCGTGATTCGTTCGGGGTCAGCGCCATCCCCGAGGCCTACGAGCGACTGCTGCTCGACGCGCTGAGCGGCGATGCCTCGCTCTTCACACGCAGCGATGAGATCGAGGCGGCCTGGGCCTGGGTCGATGCGATCGAGGCGGCTTGGCGCGCGCCGGACGCGCCCGCGTTGCAGTCGTATGAGGCCGGCTCGTGGGGGCCGGTGCAGGCCGATGCGTTCATCGCCGCAGACGGCCGCGCGTGGTCCGCGGGTTGCCGCGAGCACGCGTGAGGCCGTACGGCATGTCCGCCCGAGGCACCCGGAGGCCGGTACGGCGTGGCGCGGCGGCTAGCGGAGTTCGCCGCCCGGCTCGACGGCGGTCCGCGGGCGAGAGGCGAACCAGGTAAGGCGCACTCGCGTTCCCCGGCCGGGGTCGGATTGGATGGACACCTGAGCGCCGACGAGCGCCGCTCGCTCGTACATGCCGGCCAGCCCGAAGTGACGGTTGCTGACGAGCGTGCTCAGGTCCTGGGCATCCTGCCCTCCAAAACCCAGTCCGTCGTCCTCAACCAGCACCTCCAGCCATGAATCCTCCAACCGTCCGCGAACAGAAATGCGCCGTGCGTGGGCGTGCTGCAGCGCGTTCTCAACGGCCTACTGAAGGATGCGAAAGGCGTGTCGCTCGACCTGTTCTCCGTAGCGCGCCTCGCTGATGGGGATCTCGAGCACCACCTCCGGCGTGTCGCTGGGGCGGGAGGCAACCTCATCGACCATTTCGGCAAGTGCGGCGCGCAGCCCGTAGGTGAGCATGGCGGGTCGCAGCTGGTGGATCATTTCGCGCAAGTTGCTGACGATGGCGGCATAGCTCGCGCGAAACCGGGGCGAGGGCTCGCGATCGTCGAGGTTCATCGACAGCACGGCCAACTGGTTGAGCACCTCGTCGTGCAGTTCACGCGCCAGGTGGCTGCGTTCGGTCTCACGCATGTCGACATGCGCCTGGTACATCTGGCGCAGGCGATCGGCTTGCAGGATGTTGTGCAGGGCCACGGCCAGCTGGCTGGCCAGCGCCGAAAGCACCGGCATCTCCTCCGAGGCGTAGAAATCATCAGGATCGCGCCGCCCCAACAACCACAATCCGAGCAGGGTGTTATCGAGGCGCAGCGGGAGCACGACGCGGATCCAAGTGGTGGAGGGGTTCGATGCCTCTGCTTGCGGCCGGAAGTGGGGGGTCGAGGCGGTCAAGGACGGCACCTCTCCGGCCGCCGGCAGTTGAGCGCTGGTCACGCCTTGGGTGAACAGAACCGCAGGCGGTTGGCCCTCCCGCAGGAGCAACAATGCCGATTGGCGTACCAGCAGCGTCGGCAGCACCTCGTGTTGAAGAACGCGCACCAGGCGCGCCTGGTCGAGGGAGGTCGTGATGCGTTCCGTGAATACTTCCAGAAGATTCGCGGGCGGGTGAGGAATGGCAAGCACGCGCAAATCGAACCAGCGTTGGAAACGCGCAAAGAACGTCAATGTTCCGGCGCCCACCAATATCGCGATGGACAGGCTGATGAATGCCGTGTCACCGGGGAAGTCGAGCAGCCTCGCCAGAGTCAGGCCCAGCAGCGAAGAGGCGATGCCTAGCAGAAGGAAGTAGGTGTAGTAGACCAGGACCCGGTTGCTGCGGGTGCCGATGCCACTCAACGCCTGGCGCGAGGCCGCGTAGATGTAACCCAGAGGAATGGCAGGCAAGGCCATCAACGCCAAGCTGCTGACAAAGTCGGCTGAGCCGATCAGGGTGGAGAGCAACCCCAGGGCGGAAGGCAGCATCAGCCCGACCGCCAACCCGATGAGCACCAAGGCGACATCCCGTCGCTGTTTGGGGTGGCGCCTCCAATGCGCCGCCAGCAAGGCCAGGCTGCCCAGCGCAGAGAGGAGGAAGCCGTATGCCAGCGAGTACAGTGGAAGCCACTGGGCCCACTCGGCCAGGATGATC
>JAPLGX010000010.1 GCA_026389925.1 Chloroflexota bacterium | reverse complement strand
AAGCGAGCGTGACGGAGGTATCGGCGCACGAGGCCTCGCGCTCCGCGCCTGCCCCAGACGTAACGGCCTTCGCGCTGATCCTCGCCTGCGCCGGCTTTCGCACCTGGGCCGCCACCGCCACCACGACCTTCATCCCCAAGTTCTACCTCGACCTGGGTTACACGCCCTCCGTGTTCGGCCTCATCGCCGCGCTCTTTATGGGCGGCTCGGCGATCGGCGGGGTGATCGGCGCAGTCCTGGCCGATCGCTACGGCAAGCGCCGCACGATTTTCTTCTCGCTCGTGCTGAGCGTGCTGCCTTTCTACTTCTTCCCGATTTCGCGGGGAGCGAACATCTTTGGGCTGGTGGCGCTGGCCGGACTGCTCAACGGGGCGTCCCACCCCATACTGGTCACCATGGCGCAGCGCGCCTTGCCCGGGCGGGCGGGGTTCGCGGCCGGGCTGACCCTGGGGGTCATGTTCGCCGCGGGCTCAATCGGAGCCTACCTTTCGGGGCTGGGCGCCGACCGGCTCGGGCTGGCGCACGTGCTGCAAGCGAACGCTATCATCAGCGTGGCCGCGGCGGCGGTCGTCCTCGCATTGCGACGCGAGTCCAAGAACGGTCCTACCCCGCTGCTCTCGGCATAAGGTTAGGAGCTTTCACCGCCGCCTGCCCTGGACGCAGGCCGTGGTGAAAGGTGTGGAGGCTAATGCGCATTGTTGAGATCGATACTCGCAACAATCGCCAGGTGGAGGCGTTTCTCGATCTGCCCTTCCGCCTCTATCGCGACGTGCCGCAATGGGTGCCGCCCTTGCGCCATGAAGCGCGGTTGATGCTCGATCGCAAGCGGCATCCATTCTTCCGCCATTCGCAAGCAGTCTTTCTGCTGGCGGAGGAGCGCCCCGGTCGGGCCATCGGCCGCCTGGCGGTCCTCGACAACCGCAACTACAACGAGTTCAACAAGGAGCGCACGGCGTTCTTCTTCCTTTTTGAATGCGAGGAGAATTTCGATGCGGTTGGGGCGTTGTTCGAGGCCGGGTTTGCCTGGGCGCGCGAGCGCGAGTTGAACAAGATGCACGGTCCCCAGGGCATGACCCCGTTTGATGGGCTGGGGATGCTGGTGCGTGGGTTCGAACACCGCCCGGCCTTCGGCATCCCCTACAACCTGCCGTACTATCCGACCCTTGTCGAGGCAGCGGGCTTCCACACCTGCGGCGAGATCGTCTGCGGATACCTGGGAGGCTCATACCACCTTCCTGAGCGGGTGCACCGGGTGGCACAGGCTGTGCAGCGGCGCCGCGGGCTGCGTGTGGTGCGCTATCGTTCGCGGCGTGACTTGCGCGCGCTCGTGCCCCAGTTGCAGCAACTCTATAACGATGCCCTCGGTGGCTCGCCGGGCGGGGTGCCGCTCAACGACGAAGAGGTCAGAACGCTCGCCGATCAACTGCTGTGGTTCGCCGACCCACGGCTGATCAAGATCGTGATGAAGGACGAGCAGCCGGTGGGATTCCTCTTCGCCTATCCGGATGTCTCGGCAGCCGTGCAGCGGACGCGCGGCCGGCTGTGGCCGCTGGGTTGGCTGGATCTGCTGCTCGAACTGCGCCGGACGAAGTGGGTCAACATCAACGGCGCGGGCATCATCGAGAAGTATCGCGGGCTGGGCGGGACGGCGCTCCTGTTCAGCGAGCTGGAGAAGAGCGTGCACGAGGGCGGGTTCGCACACGCCGACCTGGTGCAGGTCGGGGTCGAGAACGACAAGATGCAGCGCGAGCTGGCTGAACTGGGCATTGACTTCTACAAAATGCACCGCTTGTACGAACGCGAGATCTAACTCCCTCTCCCTGTGGGAGAGTGCGGTTCTCTCTTCCTACGGGAAAGGGGAGGGGGAGGGCCTCCCCGCAATCCTGACGTCGACCTCGCAAATGGCCTCGGCCCACCTTCTGCGCCACCCTTGGTGCAAGGCTGCCCGCACGCTAACATGGCCGCCTCAGAAATTCAGACGATGCTTGCCTGGGAACCTGGGCCGGACTTCCTATCGGTATGCCTGAATGTATCGACTACGGAGGACCCATGGTAATCAGCACGACGTTGCAGGAGGCAATCAACGAACAGATCAAGAATGAGCTTTACTCTGGCTACATGTAGCTGGCCATAGCGGCCTACTGCGAGGCGAACAACTCCCCGGGCGCGGCCAAATGGATGAGGATGCTGGCAAAGGAAGAGCAAGGACACGCGCTGAAATTCTACGACTACGTGGTCGACCGCGGCGGACGTGTGACGCTGCAGTCCATCACCCAACCGCCGGCAGACTACAAGAGCCTGCTCGACATCTTCGAGCAGGCCTATGCCCACGAGCAGAAGGTGACCGGCATGATCAACAACCTGTATGCCGCGGCCGCCAAGGAGAATGACTTCGCGACCATGTCGATGCTCAAGTGGTTCATCGATGAGCAGGTTGAGGAGGAACGGAACGCCTCTCAGGTGGTCGAGATGCTCAAGCTGGCCGGGAATCACATCCCGGCGGTGATGATGCTCGACGGGCGCCTGGGGGCGCGGGCGGAGTAGATTCTCCCCACGTTTCCCTGCCAACGAACAACACCGGCGACCCTAAGAGGGTCGCCGTGTGCGTTCACGGGATCGTCGCATCGGCGTGTGCAAGAGCGGCTCGTTGGGCTGCGCCCTCCTCGCACTGAGAGAGATGTCGTGCTACCTGGTGCGACCTCGCGGCCTACGGGTAGTTCCTCAACACCAGTGGCAAATACACCCTGAACCAGTCGAGCAGCCCATACCAGAAGCCCAGGCCCGTGCCGTAGCTGGCGCTTGAGGCCTCGCCAATCGCGGTCTGGCCGACCGTTACGTTGGCAGAATAGCTCGCCGAAGATGCCTCTCCGCCGCCGCCGGAGGTCAGTGGCGTGAGCCAATCTAGCCGGTAGTTGGTCGAGGACATAGCCGAGACATTGGCAGCCACGATGAGGAGGAGAAGGACCACGCCCAAGGCACTCCAGGTTCTCTTCATGGTGCCTCCTAATACAGCGGGTGGTGACCCACCTGCAACGCCACCCCGCCAATGTATATGGAACACACGTCCTCATCGAAGTGAAGGTTCAGCTCGAGAGACACAAAGCCCTGCTGACTCGAGTAGACGTGACTGATGGACTTCGAATACGGCACGTAGGTGGTGGACATCAGATCCGTTTCGTCGCTGGCGATCTCGGTGGTCGCACCGCCAGGATAGGTGATCTCATTCAGCGCCCATGAGTCAATGTAGGTCAGCGAGTCCGTTCGATAGAAGATGGTCACTCCCTCGAAGTCGATGTTCTGGCCATAGAGCATTGCCGGGAGCGGGATGCCGATCAGGATGGTCGAGTCCACCGGCGAGTAGCTCGACGTCACCTTGACGGATCCGTTCACCTGCGGATTCAGGACCGTGTGGGTTGTGCCTTCGGCAAGGACAGCCGCCACGCCCGGCACGGTGATAACGGAGTCGCGCTTGATCTGCAAGGTTCCGTTGTTGGTGATCGTGATTTCGTCATCCCCGAGGTCGCCCCCAAAGCCCTTGAGCAGCGGGCCCGTACCCAGGTTCTCAATTACTACCGTGGCGTCGTTGCCGACTGCCTTGGCCCAAACCCCGATACCGCTGGTGTTGGTGTTCTCGGCGTACAGCGCGCTGCCATCCTTGCCCGATGTTCCGGCCACCAGGGTTAGGGCATGCCCGGTCTCGTAGTTGTGGATGATGGCGCCGGGTCTGAGGCTCCACGCGAATGGCGAGGCGTAGATCGGTTGGCGGGGCGTGAGCAGCTCGCCTTCGACCGTGATCTGCAATTCCAGCTGTCGCCCATCGAACAAATCCGCCGGGCAATTCGATATCACGGCGCTGAAGAGCCCGTCTTCAACGGAAAGTGGAGATGGTGGCGGGTAGGCGTCAGCGCACGGGCACGGCCCACCGCTATCGCACACTTCGAACATCACGTCGTAGGCGCCGTCTGGGAGCGGATGGCCGGCAGCGTCTGTGAGCCGTCCCTGAATAGGTATGGACGGGGAAAGCGGCATGGGCGCGGCCTGTGGCCGGCTGGCGGGTACCTCCCCGGGCTGAGCAACGCCCGGCGCGACTGCGAGCGCCAGCGCAATCAATGCAGCGATCGCCAATCCGCGGGTAAGCAATATGGTCGGCTTCATCCTTCCCTCCTCTATTATGGCGAAACGACGTTGTGGCTAATCTGAAACGGAGATGACGGGTCCGATGTTTCACTGCACCGGAATTGGCAGTCGACAGCGATGTGCGCAACCCGTAGGGAGGGGAGAATGGCGCGTCGCGGAACGGTCCGGCCGGCGAGGCGCGGCGCCAGCCGTGCCCCAACAATAGCACAGTGAATCGTGCGACGTCAAGCGAATGCAATCAGAACGTAGGTCAACTGGCGTCGGTTTGGCTTTTCTGCGGCATGCCCCGACAAGGGCAGCGGTGTCTCTCGGACGAAGCGCAATGCCGGGAGGAGGGCGGCGCGGGGTGATGGCCTCGGCTGGCTGCCCGCCCTCTTGCCTGCCGCCTGGCAAATGCCCTCACGGCTCGAGGCCAGGCGCGCGAGGAGGGGCAGCTGCAACATCCGCCGAAGTGGACTGGGCGGCGCATGCGCCGGGATACGCGGGTGCGCGGCCGCACGCTGCGCAGCGCGTACTTGGACCGCGTGTGCGAACCCCAAAAGGGTCTAAGGGGGTCCGCCCCACCCGGCCAAGCGCGCCATCAGCCACCACCAGGCCTGCGCTTTCATTTTGCACAGCAGCTTGTGGGTGTGGGCGCAGTCGCCCATCGAGGCGAAGTCGGCGCAGTAGCTGGGATGGGCAGTGCAGTAGCTCGCGCACCACGGGCAGGCGTCCGTTGTGTCCGGATAGTAGGTGCCATCCGGGTCGTATGATTCTATGTCGGCGAAGTCGAAGAGTACCTTGCCGTGGTCGCGGGCGTATTGGCGTACCTGATTGTTATTCTGATACAGCGGGCCGCTGGGTCCCGTGCCGTCGGTGTGCCCGGTCATGTAGATGAAGCGCATGCCGGGATAATCCTGCTCAAGCCCATTAAGCGTGTCCAGGTAGAGCTGTATCTGCTCCGTGCTGTAGGACGAGGCTTGTCCGCACCAGGTCCATGTGGAGTAATCGAACCAACCGGTGTCCGCCACCGAGCGCGTGTGAGTGACACCGTCGGCATATTCCCAGTACAGGTCGGGCGTGATGTAGGTATTGCTGGGCGGGTAATTGTTGCCATCGTAGAAGCTGAGCGCGCCTGGCGTGGCGGGATTGGCAACTCCTCCGCTGACTGTGACTTGCACGCTGTAAGTCGCATCCTGACCCTCAAGCCACTCCAATCCGGAGAGAACCTGGCTTCCGTGTGAGGTGTGGGCATAGTGGACGACAAAGCCCTTGGCCTGCTCGATCCAGTAGGCCGGAATGCGGCTGAGATCGGTCGACGTGTGATCGACGATGATCGCTTGCGGCGGGGCATTGCGGAAGATGACTGGGAAGTACATGACGGTTCCCACGCCGGCAGGTCGTACGGGGCGTGGCGGCGAGGCGCGGAGTGCGGGCGAGGGGCCGTCCCGAGCGGCGGCTGGCTGGCCGCTGCCAGGAATGAGAAGTAATGCGGCGGCGAAGGCCAGGGCG
The DNA here is from genome assembly GCA_026389925.1 of Chloroflexota bacterium. Lineage (GTDB taxonomy): Bacteria > Chloroflexota > Anaerolineae > Anaerolineales > RBG-16-64-43 > RBG-16-64-43. Next base: position 4,284 of record JAPLGX010000010.1, on the reverse strand, counting down.
ATGGTGGAATGGCGTGGCGTCATGGAAGCCCCCGGGGTTGGGTGTGCCAATTCATGCGTGCGGACGGGCACCCTCGAAGTTGTCATAAGGGTATTCCAGTATGCAGCTCGTGACTCTTGCACCTGAGGCACAGAATTCGGACAAGCAAGGCACTCGAAGTGACGCGCCGATCCCCCCAAACACCCGTGAATTGAATCCTCGGTCATGTGCCAATCGGAGTAAGCCAGTCCCAATCCTCTCGGGCGCTCGGCGATGAATCGACTTGCGGTCATGGCGACAGCGCCGAACATTTGAGGTGTCCACACACGCCGTTTGCGGCTGTGCTATCCTCCAGGCCGTCCGCCATCCAAATTGCCGACTCAGGACGGCCGGTGCCCACCCGAGTTACCACGAACCTGGCTCAACCCGACACCGCACGGCTGCATGTCACCCCGCTCGGGCGGCAGGCTCTGCGACTGACGACCATCTCCGTCTCGAATTCCTTCACCACGGGACGCAGGCCTTGGGTCGACGAGGTGTTGCCGGGGCTAGCGGCCGCTGCGGGCATCGAAAGCGAGCTGTCGGCCTGGGCAACGGCGCGGGGTGCGCAGGTGAACGGCCCTGGGGGCGAGCTTCTTTTGACCATCCATGAGCTGCGCGAGACGGCGTGCGGCACGACCCGCCTTGTTATCTCCAGCGAGCCCGGTGAAAGATTCTATGGTTGGGGGGAGCGGTTCGACCGCTTCGCCCGCGGGCGCGGCGTGGTACGCCTGCACGCGCGCGAATCGCCGGCCTTCACCCAGCAGCACCAATCCTACTCGGCCATTCCTTTCATCGTGAGCAGCCGCGGTTACGCGCTGCTCCTGCTCAACAGCCACGCGAGTATCTGGCGGCTTCGACCAGCGCGCGGGCGGGTGGAAGTCCTGGCGGCGGGTCCCGGCGCTCGCGAATATCCCGGATGGGCACGTGTTCGACGAGCTTTCACTCCACGCGTGGCCGCCCTTTGCCGGTGAAACGTCGGTGTATGATGACGACGGTCGAACGCGCGCCTATGAACGCGGCGAGTTCTGCTGTACGCTCTGCGAGTGTTCGCAGGAGGACAACCGCCTGCGGCTGCGCGTCCATCCAATCCGCGGGGAGTTTGCCGGCCGGCAGGCGCAAATCAAGATAGAAGCAGTCCTGCACCGGGCGCCCGCGCCGCATGAGGCAGAAGTCGACGGTGTACCCGCCCGGGAGTGGGTATTCGACGCGGTGAGCGGGGAACTGCGCCTGCATTGGGAATGCAACCCATGCCAAGGGTGTGAACTGATGATCGGCTGGGCGGCATGAGGCCGTGCCGCCCGCCGCAGCATGAACGGCTGCCTGGGCGCTCGATGCGCGCGGGCCGCTGTGATGGAGGAGGATCCCCATGCCCAAGCGTGTGATGGTCCTGGCCGCCCACCCGGACGACGCCGAATTCTTCGCCGGGGGAACGATTGCCCGTTTCGTCATGGAGGGCGCGCAGGTGCGCTACGTCATCGCCTCCGACGGCCGGCGCGGCTCATTCACGGAGCCGAGCGAGGCGTTGGCGCGCGCGCGGCAGGAGGAAGCGCAGCGCGCAGCGCAGGTGATGGGCGCCCTGTCCCCGCTCATGCTCGGATATCCGGACCTGGAGCTGGATCGACTGGCGCCGGGCGAGCTTCGTGAACGGTTTATCCGCGCCATCCGCGAATTCCGGCCGGATGCGTTGATCGCCGAAGACCCGTTCGCCTTGGGCGAACCCCATCCCGATCACCGCGCGGTTGCGATCGCGGCGGTCGAGGCAGTCTCCTTTGCCATACTTCCGCTCATGCATCCCGAGCACGCCCGCGAGGGCCTCGAGCCGCACTTTGTGACCGAGAAGTACTATTATGCCGAGAGCGGCGGCGCCCCCGACAAGATCATCGACATCACCTCCACGATCGAGCGCAAGCTGGCTGCACTGGCGGAACACAAGACCCAGATGGAATTCCTGGTGGAAGATGTGCGGCGCCAGGCGGAGCTAGCCGGGCTGGATTTGCGCGCGCTGCTGGGCGAGGCCGCCGGCGATCCGATGCTCGCGGTGGGTTGGGCCATGCGCTCGCAGGCGGCCGAGGTCGGGCAGAAGGCGGGCCTTGCGTACGGCGAGGCCTTCCGTTACGCGCGCTTTCATCCATTCGTCGAGGGGCTGCTCGGTTCCGCCTCCTAGGCGGCATGCGGGCCCACGCACCGGCCAGGACGACGCGCGACGTTCAAGGCTATACTTTGCGCCAGGGAATCGCGGCTCCACATCGATCCGTCACCGGCTGTGAGGAGGATAGCATGCGTAAGCGTTCGGGCTATCGCTGGTTTGTGGTCGCGGTGTTCTTCCTGTTCATGCTGCTGCACCAAACCGACCGCTTGATGATCGGCTCGATGCAGGTGCCGATCATGGGCGAATTCCGGATCTCCGATTCGCAATGGGGCCTGGTTAACACCGGAGCGCTCGTGGTGGCCACGCTGCTCTACCCGGTGTGGGGCTACCTTTACGACCGCTACGCCCGTGTCAAATTTCTGGCTTTGGCCTCTCTCATCTGGGGTGCCACCACCTGGATCAGCTCGCTCGTGCGTTCGTTCCCTGCCTTTGTGGGCGCCCGGGCGTCAACCGGCATTGACGACTCGTCCTACCCTGGGCTGTATTCGCTCGTGGCGGACTACTTCGGCCCCAGCCTGCGCGGCCGGGTGTACGGGTTGCTGCAGGTGGCCCAGCCGCTGGGTTATCTGGCCGGCATGGTGCTGGCGCTCATGGTCGCGCCGATGATCGGCGGTTGGCGTTCGGTCTTCTACATTACTGGATCGCTCGGGCTGGTGATTGCTGTGCTGATATTCTTCGGCGTCAAAGAGATGCCGCGCGGTCAGGCGGAGCCCGAGTTCGAAGGAATCCAGGAATACGGTCAATTCCGCTTCTCGTGGGCCGAGGCCAAGCAGGCCGTGCAGAAGCGCTCGATGTGGTTTGTCTTTGCCCAGGGTTTTGCCGGGGTCTTCCCGTGGAACGTGATCACTTTCTTCTTCTTCGGGTACCTGATCCGGGAACGCGGCTACGACAACAACTCGGTCCTATTCACAATGGCGCCGGTCATCCTGGTCCTCGCCCTCGGCTATTTCGTGGGCGGGGCAATCGGCGACTGGCTGTTCAAGCGCAACCTCAACGGCCGGATCATCACCTCGAGCGTCGGCGTCATATTGGGTGCCATTTTCCTCTTCCTGGCGATCCAAACGCCGGTGGAAAACCGCACCCAGTTCTTCGTGCTGATGCTTGTCACGGCGATGTTCATGCCGTTTTCTTCGCCCAACGTGATCGCCACGATTTTCGATGTGACGACGCCCGAGGTACGCTCGACGACCCAGGCGGTGGAGTATTTCGTCGAAAACTCGGGCGCGGCCCTCGCGCCGCTTCTGGCGGGCATCGTGGCCGATGCCACCAATCTGAAGACGGCGATCCTCTGGATTTGCATCTCCACCTGGTTGTTGTGCTTCGTGATCTACCTGGGCGCGCTGTTCTTCATCCCGAAGGACATCCACACGCTGCGCGGCGAGATGCAGCGGCGGGCCGACCTGGAGCGGGCGAAGGCGCGCGCGGGGTAGGGGAAGAGCGTTCACCACAGAGATCGCAGCCTGCCCTAGGTAACAGGCCAGGGAGACCGCCGAGTCTTCTTGGGAGTGAGGGGCCGGTGGTTATCGGGGCGGTGTCCCTTGGCCGAAAGAGCAATGGGTCTGCAGGCTGTTCCGCGTCCAAGGCGACCAGGGGTTGTCAAAAATGTATTTGCTGTGGAACCAGCCAGAGCGCACAAGTTGTGCGGATCCGCCTGTCGAGGGACACAACTCAAGGAAGTCTCTGTGATCTCCATGGTCTCAGTGGTGAAGGATACGGCTGATGTAGAAGGCCATAGGCGCTAGCATGAAGATTGCGATTCTCGGTGCAGGCGGGGTGCGCACCCCGCTGCTGGTGCAGGCCGTGCTCATCCGCCGGGCTGGCCTGGGCGTCGATGAGCTGGCGTTGATGGACATCGATGCGGAGCGGCTGGAGCTGATGCGGCTTATCGCGCAGCCTGCGGCCGACGCGAGCGCCGGCGGGCTGCGCATCACACATACCACCCGGGCGCGCGAGGCGCTGCGGGATGCGGATTTTGTCATCACCACGTTCCGCGTGGGCGGGATCGAATCGCGCGTGATCGACGAACGCGTGCCGCTGGCCCACGGCTTGCTGGGCCAGGAAACGACCGGGGCGGGCGGGTTTGCCATGGCTGTGCGCACGCTGCCGGTGCTGCT
>JAPLGX010000224.1 GCA_026389925.1 Chloroflexota bacterium | reverse complement strand
GCCGGCCAGCGCGGACAATCCATCGGCGGATCGCTCGCCCAGCCCGCGCGCCGGCACGTTGAGGATGCGGGCGAGGCTCACCCCGTCGGCGGGGTTGCTCACCAGGCGCAGGTACGAGAGGGCATCCTTGACTTCGCGCCGGCCGTAGAAGCGCTGGGCACCCACAAGCTTGTAGGGCAGGTTGGCGCGCAAGAAAGCTTCTTCCAGTGCACGGGATTGCGCATTGGTGCGGTACATGACCGCGCAGTCGCCCGGGCGCACGGCCGGGCCGGCGCTGCTCTCGGCCGTGAGCGTCGCGATGGTTTCGACGACGTACAGGGCTTCGTCGTCTTCGTTGTAGGCCTCGTGCAACGTGATGGTGGGGCCCGACCCGCGCTGGGTGAAGAGCTGCTTGTCGACGCGGCGCGCATTGCGGCGGATGACGGCCATCGCCGCATCCAGGATGTTCTGGGTGGAGCGGTAATTCTCCTCGAGCAGGATGGTCCGCGCCTCGGGGAAATCCTCGAGGAAGCGTTGCACGTTGCGGTAATCGGCGCCACGCCAGCGGTAGATGGACTGGTCGGCGTCGCCCACGGCGAAAAGGTTGCGGTGGGCCAGGGCCAGGCTGCGCACCAGGCGGTACTGGGCGGCATTCGTGTCTTGAAACTCGTCGACCAGAATGTGCTGGAAGTGCTCTTGATAGCGGGCCAGGCGCTCGGGATGTTCGTCAAACAGCCGCACCACGAGCAGCAGCAGATCGTCGAAATCCACCGCGTGATTGGCGGCCAGCAATTCCTGATAGCGTGCGTAGACCCGCCCCGCGTTGCGCTCCCAGGGCGTCGCGTCGCTGAAGGGCTCGGGGCCGAGCATGTCGTTCTTGGCTTTGGAGATGGCCGAGAGCATCGCCGCGGGGCGATACTGCTTATCGTTGATCGACAGGTCGTCGAGGGCCAGGCGCACCACCTGCTCCTGGTCGTCCTCGTCGTAGATGACGTAATCGCGGGGCAGGCCGAGCGCAGCGCCATCCTGCCGCAGCCAGCGCGCGCACAACGAGTGAAACGTGCCGGCGGAGAGCAGCCTCAGCCCGGCGCCCTGCAGGCCGGGGTCGATCGATCGCGCGAGCAAGCCCTCTGCGCGCGATCGCATCTCGCGCGCGGCTTTGTTGGTGAAGGTCACTGCCAGGATGCGCGAAGGATCGAGGCCGGTCTCGAGCACGAGGTAGGCCAGGCGATAGGCGAGCACGCACGTCTTGCCGGAGCCCGGCCCGGCGACAACCAGCACGGGGCCCGGGCCGGCGGTGACAGCCTGCCGTTGTTGGGCGTTGAGTTCGTCGAGTAAAGCCATGGGAGGTGGCGATTGCCGGGTGCCAGTCTCGGCGGGATTGTAACGGGATTGAGAGGGAGAATCAAGCAGCAACGAACTGCTGTGACCCGTTGGGTGCGGCTGCATACCCGTGCGGTTTGGCGACCGGCCCCGAAGAGGGCACAGCATGCCTTACGCATGCGCGCCTGCGACCGGTGTGCGCACGCAAAACCGTGCGCGGACGATCGCTATTGCGTGCCGACGCCACGCCGCGCGCGATCTTGTAGCAGCCAGATCGGGATTCATCGGAGGCCCAATCCCGGGAATGACAGGCGCGAGGCGCGGGCTGCCAGCAAGCGCGGAGAAGAAGGTCGCGGTCGAAAGAGGCGGGCGAACGAGGCCCGCCCTCTTTCGTGAGGCCAGCGGCTATTCGCTTGCCGGTCGAGAGCGCAATTCGCCCTTGAGCAATTGCGAGAGAATCCAGCTGACGAGGCTGACGACCAGGGCCCCAAGAAACAGCGGAAGGAAGCCAGTAGCTTGGAAGCCGATGCCGAAGCGCTCGCCGACCCAGCCGGTCACCCAAAAGAGGAAAGTGTTCAGCAGCAGGGTGAACAGCCCCAGGGTCAGCACGATCATCGGGCAGGTCACCAGGCTGAGCACCGGGCGGATGAGGGCGTTGACCAAGCCGAAGATCAACGCCAGGAGAACGATATTGAGCCAGGACATCGATTGTGCCTGCAGGCCAGGGACCAATCGCAAGGCGGCGTACAGGGCGATGGCATTGATCGCCCAGCGCAGAATAAAGCGGATCATCGTTCACCTCCTGATTGATGCATCACGGCAAGGCTCCCTCGCCCCAGGCGGCGGGTGCTCGCATCTTACCATTGGCGAGAGGCGCCGGCCAGCCTAGATGCGGCCCGGCGCCTCGAGCGGCTTCTTCATCCAGATGAGGGTGTGATGACGCGCGAAGCCGAGGCGTGCCAGGGCGTCCTCCGCGTTGGTTACAGCGCTCTCGAGCGACAGGGGGTGGTGCTGGGCGCCAGCGCGCAGCGCGGCGCGCAACAGGGACGCTTCGACCACGCCGCGCCAGGCGGGAGGGGCGACTGCAATGGCCTGCCATCCGGCCAGGCGATGCAAGATGATCAGGCAGCCCACCATTTCGCCGCCCGCACGCACAATCCAGTGCTCTTCACTTTCGGCCGCCAGCAGACGCAGCGCGCGCCGAGCCAGCGACGGGCGGAACCACTCCTCGCTCACCGGCCAGCGCCAGGCCAACCCCTCGGGATAGGCCCCCCGCACCAATGCGAATTCTTCCTGCCACTCGGCGCCTATGCGGCGCACGGGGCGGGTCAACCCGCGCGGCGAGGTCTGGCCGACGATTTCGGGACAGAGTGCTGCAAGGCGAGTCCACAGGGTGCGCTGGGTGACTTCGCGGAAGCCCAGGCCGTGATACAGCGTCATGGCCGCCTGGTTGCCGGCCTTGACCTGCAGCACCGCAGTGCGCCCTCCCTGGCGGCGAATCTCGTCGAGGGCCAGGCGGGTCAGGTCGCGGGCGATGCCGCGCCGGCGATGGGTCGGGTGGACCGAGACGTTGGCGATGGCCCAGGTGTGCGGCTCGCGATGGCTCGGCGCCAGGCTGACGTTGCCGACGATCTTGCCGCCGTCGGTCCACACGAAGCCATGGTACCAATCCATCTCATCGCTGCGGCCCATCCAGCGATAGGTGTGCCAACCCAATCCGCCCAGCCCGGACATCGCCCGTGCCCGTTGCAGCATTTGGCGGCCGGCTTCGTCCAGTGTATCGAAGAAACACAATTCAATCAGGTCGGCGATCTCACGCAGGTCGGCGGGGAAGTGGGCGGGGCGGGCGCCGAGAGAGGCAGTGCGACGCGTATCCAGCAATCCGTTCACGGGGCTTCCTGCCAGCATAGTGCGAGATGATGATGCGTCCTCGGAAACGGCGGCGGTGGCGTGTCCCCTGCAGACAGCCCGCACCCAGGGACTGGGCTGCCGGGGCAGAAGTGTACATCACATTGGATGTGTCAATGGGCCAGCGGCCCGGCCTCGCCCGCAGGCGCGGCTCTGGCAATCTAATGGCGCGTGTATAATCGCCTCGTGCCCGTCCTCGATGTGAACACGCTGGATGTCTTGAGCCACGGCGCGGACCAGACCCAGCGCCTGGGCAGCCGATTGGGTGAGCTGCTGCAGCCGGGTGATGTGGTGTGCCTGGCGGGCGACCTTGGCTCGGGCAAGACCACGCTGGCCCAAGGCATCGTGCGCGGATGGGGCGCGCTGACCGCGGCCACCAGCCCCACCTTCGTCCTGGTCAACGAATACCCCCGCCCGGACGGCGCGCGTCTATTTCATCTGGATGCGTTCCGCCTGGAGGCGCAGGCGGCGCCCGGCTTCGACCTGGAGGAACTCGCTGCGGAAGGGCCGGTGCTCATTGAATGGCCGGATCGCGTGCGCTCGCTCGTGCCAGCCGAGCATCTGTGGGTTGAACTGCGCTGGGTGGAAGACACACGGCGTGGCATTCGGGTGAAAGCGGTGGGCGGGCGCTACCCGCAATTGCTCGACCGCTTCCGGCGATTGACCTTTGGATAGAACGACGATTCTCGCGATCGACACGGCAACCGATATGCTCGGCGCGGCAGTCAGCGACGGCGAAGCCGTGCTTTGGGAATCGGCCTGGCTGGCGCACATGCGTCACACGGTGACCCTGGGCCCGCTCGTGGCCCAGGCGCTCGCCACGCTGGGCCTGAGTGCGGACTCGGTGCGCGGCGTGGGCGTGACGCTCGGGCCGGGCTCGTTCACCGCACTGCGGGTCGGCCTGGCCTTTGCGCAAGGGTTCGCGCTAGGCCACCGTGTACCGGTCATCGGCGTGCCGACCCTGGACGTGCTGGCTTACGCGCAACCCAAGAGCGATCATGTGCTGGCGGCGGTGCTGCAGGCCGGGCGCGCGCGAGTGGCGGCGGGCCTTTACCGATGGCAATCGCGCGCCTGGCGGGCGGAGGGCGAGGCGCTTTCCTTCAATCTGGCAGAACTCGTGGCCTGGCTTCCCCGCGGAGCGATCGTGTGCGGCGAGCTCGGGCGCGAATTGCGCGAGGTGCTGGCGCCGCGGCGCGATCTGCGGGTGGCTCCCGCGGCCGCTGCGCTGCGCCGGGCCGGATACCTGGCGGAAATGACAGGGCTGCGGCTAAGAGATGGGCCGCCGGATGCGGCACCTCTCGTGCCCATCTACCTGAGCGCGCATCATGCATGAATCCCCCCGCATGGCGCCCCGTTCGTCGGCCTCGGGCGAAGTGGCAGGGCTTGCCATCCGCGCCATGCGCGCCGACGATATCCCGCGGGTCATGGCCATTGACAGTCTGTCATTCCCGAATCCGTGGCCCGAGAGTACCTATCGCTTTGAGATTTCGGAGAATCCCTCGGCCCATCTCCTGGTGCTGGAGGTGGAGGCCGAGCAGATGAGGATGCAGGTCATCGGCTTCGCCGGTTACTGGTTCATCATTGATGAGGCGCACATCTCCACGCTGGCCATCCACCCGGACTGGCGCGGACGCGGATTGGGCCAGGTGCTCCTGCGTGCGCTGCTGCGGGAAGCCGCCTGGCGCGGGGCTTTGAGTGCGACGCTTGAAGTGCGTCTGGGCAATCGGGTGGCGCAGCGATTGTACCAACGCCACGGGTTTGCCGTGGTCGGGCGGCGCCTGGGGTATTACAGCGATAACGGCGAGGATGCCCTGCTGCTGACCACACACGAATTCGATTGTCCGCCGGCGGAGACAAAGTAATGGGCGGGGCGCGATCCATGGGAGGCGTATGCGAATCCTGGTGACGGGCGGTGCCGGGTTCATCGGCAGCCATCTGGCCCGGCGCTTCGCGCAGCGAGGCGCGCAGGTGGTGCTGTTCGACAACCTTTCGCGCCATGGCTCCGAGCACAACCTGGAGTGGGTCACGCGCGAGTCGCCCTCGGCCGAGTTCGTGCGCGGCGATGTGTGTGACGCCGAGAGTGTGGAACGCGCCGCGCGCGAGTGCCAGGCCATCTTCCATCTGGCGGCACAGGTTGCGGTGACCACTTCGGTGGAGGATCCGCGCCAGGATTTCGAGATCAACGCGCTGGGCACCTTCAACGTGCTGGAGGCCGCGCGCCGGGCAGGCACCCAGCCGCTGGTGATTTACACTTCCACCAATAAGGTGTATGGCGGGATGGAGGGCGCCGCAGTGGAGGAGCGCGGCGGCCGCTATGCCTACGCCGACCTGCCGCTGGGGGTCAGCGAGACGTGGCCGCTCGATTTTCATTCGCCGTACGGGTGCTCGAAGGGCGCCGGCGATCAGTATGTGCGCGACTACGCCCGCATCTACCAGTTGCCCACGGTCGTCTTCCGCCAGTCGTGCATCTACGGCGAGCGCCAGTTCGGCATTGAGGACCAGGGCTGGCTGGCTCATTTTGTCATCTCGGCCGTGCTGGGCCGGCCGATCACTATCTACGGCGACGGCAAGCAGGTGCGCGACGTGTTGTTCATCGAGGACCTGCTGGAAGCATTCGAGCGGGCAGTGGAGCGCCGCGAAGACGTGCAAGGCCAGGTCTACAACATCGGCGGCGGACCCTCTAAGACGCTGGCCGTGTGGGCCGACGCGGGTCCGCTGCTCGAGTCGCTGGCCGGGCGCCCATTGCCGGTGGAGTGGGGCGACTGGCGCCCGGGCGACCAGCGCATCTATGTGAGCGACATCCGCAAGGCGGAACGTGACCTCGGGTGGCGGCCGAGGATCGCGCCGGCGGAAGGTCTGGGGCGGATGTACCGGTGGGTGGAGGCGAATCGAGCACTCTTCTCCTAGTCCGGGTTGCCCTTCGCCCGCCGGGTTGCCGAGATCGTGACAAGCCATGGATGTGGGGATCCGGCACTGGCTCGCGCCAGTCGTCGTTCCGCACTTCGCCGTGTTCGAGGCCAGGGGGAAAGACGCTCCTCGCGTTACTGAGGCGGCAGCCAGCGCGGTTCCTGCGCTGCGGGGAGCATGTCAGCGGAGTGTGGGCAATCGCCCCCTGCACGTCGCTGCCTCCACGCTGACGACGGTCCGGTATTGGCGGCGATAGCCTATGCCCGAGGTTTGAATCTGAGGAAGGCCGGAGGTCGTTGGGCCGATCGGTAGAGGAACCACCGAGTCTTTTCCGGTGAAGCGCGAAGGGGAATGCGGCATGGCGAACGAGATTCAATCCCCAGGGAGAAGATGGACCGGCAGCCAAGCTTGCCTTGCTGGTAGGATTCGTGGACTGATTCGAGCACAAGGGGGACTCCAAAGTTGACAAGCCTGCGCCGCCACGGCGTGCCATCGATCATCGAGGGCATTGTCCTCCTGGCCCTCCTCGCCTTCTTGGTGGCCGTCTTGATCCCATTCTCCCCATCCTATTTCCCGGTACCCACGCGCGACGCGGGCCTATTCCTCTATGCCGGAAGAATCATCCGTCAGGGAGGCCTGCCTTACCTGGACATATGGGATCAGAAGCCCCCGCTCATCTTCTACATCAATGCATTGGGCCTGGTCCTAGGCGGAGGCTCGGCCGAGGGGGTGTACTGGCTCAAGGTGGCGCTGCTGCTTGGCGGCGCGGCCATCGGCTTCCGGGCCATGCGGCGTTCCTTTGGAGTAATTCCCGCCCTCTTCGGCACCCTTGTCTGGATGTCCTATCGCCCTCTGCTAACAAAGGAGGGCAACATCGCCGAGGAGTATGCCCTGCCACTGCAGCTTGTGGCCTTGTCTCTTGTCGTGTCGGCCGGCAAAGGCCGAGATGAATGGAAGGCCTGGTTGATCGCCGGCGGCTTGGGCGGCCTCGCATTCTTGCTCAAGCCAACCCTCATCGGCGCCATGCTGGCCGCGATGGTGATTCTCATTGCCCCCGCTGTTAAGGCTCACGCATATCGACACGCTGCCCGGGCGGTCCTCGTCTTCATCGGCGCGATGGCGACCCCAATCGGCGCGAGCATTCTCATCGCATTCGCCCAGGGTTACCTGCCAGAATACTGGTCGGGTGTTGTGCTTTACGCGGTGAGCTACGCGGCTGTCGATCAGAACTCCTATGCGGAAATCTGGGCACGGATGCTGAGCCTCTTCCAGCCGGCAGTCCTGGCTGCGGTTGGCCTTGGGTACATTGCCTCCGCTCTTCGCATCCTCGCTGTCAAGCGGGGTGCCTCGCCGTCACCGGCCCTTCTCAGGTGGGCACTGGTTGCACTTCCACTTGATGCATGTCTGGTCAGCTTGCCGCACCGCTCCTACATGTACTACTATCTGGCGCTGTTGCCCACCTTCTCGGTTCTGCTGGCGAGCCTTCTGTATCTTGTCCAGGAAGGGTGGAGGCTGGTGGTGCGCCGTCCGGCGCAGGGTGTGCTCTCGGCGGGCGGTGTGGCCATCGCGGTACTCATTGGCTCGTTGACAGTTGGCCGGATCGCCTATCGCGATATCGTGCGCACAGGGGTGGCCCTTGCGGCGCCCCGGCCGAACACCCTCGAGCCGGTGATGAACTACCTCGACCGCGCCACTGCGCCGGACGACGCCGTTCTCATCTGGGGTGCCGAGGCTGGCGTCAACTTCGTTTCGGGTCACGACGCGCCGACCCGATTCGTCCATCAATATTTTCTCTTCATGCCAGGATACGTAACAGAGGAAATGATCAGCGAGTTCTCCCGTGAGGTGGTTGACAATCCGCCGCAGGTCATCATCGACGCCGCAGTCACGGCGCCCGGAGGGATTCCAACCCTCCAGAGCATGTGGAGCGGGGAATGGCGAGGTGAAGCCCATGATACGGTGCTTGAGCCTGCAGTCGTCGAGCGTTTGCGGGAATGGGCCGATTGGGTCCGCGACAACTATACTGAAGACGGGACGATCGGCGAGTGGACAATGTATGTCAGGACATAAGACAGCCGAGTGGGAAGGGCACGAGCGCCAATGACCGAGTCGAGTGACCTTGCTCAGATTGCGCATGAGGTTTCGGTATGCACGCGTTGCCGCCTGCACAGCTCACGCAAGAATGCTGTGCCTGGCGAGGGACCGCCGGACGCGCAAATCATGTTCATCGGGGAGGGCCCGGGCTTTCACGAAAATGAGCAGGGACGCCCATTCGTCGGGGCCGCCGGCAAGTTCCTGGAGGAGCTGCTGGCCGGCATCGGCTTCCGACGCGACCAGGTCTTCATCTGCAACGTGGTCAAATGCCGCCCCCCGGGAAACCGCGACCCGCTGCCCGATGAAATGGAATCGTGCCGCGAGTATCTCGATCGTCAGATCGCCGCGGTCAACCCGCAGGTGATTGTCACCCTGGGGCGCTTCTCGATGGCGCGCCACTTTGGCGAGGCTAAGATCAGCGCGGTGCACGGCCAGGTGCGGCGGGTGGATGGGCGGGTGGTGGTGGCCATGTTCCATCCGGCCGCCGCGCTGCACCAGCCCAGCTTGCGAGCCACGGTCGTGGAGGACTTCGCCAAGCTGCCCGAACTCATTCGCGCCTCGCAGCAACCCGCGCCTGCGCCGCCTCCCTCGGCGGCGGAAACTCCAAAGCAGCTCAGCCTGTTCTGACGCATGGCGGCATCGATCGCGCAGTCGATTGGGATGGCTCTGTTGATCCTGGCGGCCTACTGGTTGCCGGGTGTGGCGCTGCGCGATCTAGTTGCCTGGCGGGGGCTCGGGCGCCTGGGTCATGTACTGCTGCCCGTGCCACTGGCGCTCATCGGCGTGCCGTTGGTCTTCAATACGGCCGCCGCCCTGGTGCCTTTCCGTCCGACACTGACCGGGTTGGCCATTCTCACGGCGGCGCTCTTCGCGCTCAGCGCCCTCTTGCGGTGGCGGGGGTGGCGGCCGGTTCTCCAGTTCCGCTCGCGCGTGGCCGCGACGCGCCCGCGCCCCGTAGAGACCTGGGGCGTTGCGTTGCTGCTCACCTTTGTGGCGGCTCTGGCCATGCTGCCGCGGCTGCACCTGCTCGTGCGCGGAAGTGATGTCTCGACCACCGTCATCGGCGACATCTACTGGCACCTCTCCGAATTGACCTCGATCGCTGCGAGCGGTCTGCCGCCGCGGCATTATCTCTTTCCGGACTCGCCGCTGGTGTATTACTACTGGTCGTGGATCTATCCCGCGACGCTGGCCTCCTGGCCGCTGGCGGGGCAATCGCTGGCGCGTGTGCTGACGATCCACGCTTTCGTCAATCTGATGAGTTTCCTGGGCGTGGCCTATGCCCTGTTGCGCGCGACGGTCCGCCCGTGGGGGGCGCGCCTGGCGGGCGTGGCAATGCTCACGGTGGTGGGCGGATTCGATTACTTCACGGGTCCGGGGGCCACACTGCACGAATGGTGGCAATCGGGAGCGCCCTGGCTCGTCTCGGGCACGCAGATTCCCAGTCTGTTGACTTCTTACATGTGGGTGCCGCAGCACGTGGCCGGCGCCATGGCCTTCATTCTGATTCTGCTCCTGGTGCGGCATGTGCGAGGCGGGCTCGCATTGCGTGCGTCGCTCATTGCGCTGGCGGCCGTGTTCATGTTTGGCACGAGCACATTCGTGTGGATATCGTTCGTGGTGGCTGCGGTCGTGTGGGCCGTGCTGTGGCGGCGCGTGTGGTGGCGTCGAGCGGCATGGCCGATTCTTGTGCTGCCGATCGTGCTTTTTGCGCTGCTGGCCGCGCCGCAGCTGCTCCTGGCCATCGGCAATCGAGGCGCCGTCGGCTGGGGCAACTTCCGGGCGGTTGTGCTCGGCGGGCTGATCGGGGTCGACCAGCCGCGCGCCCTGCTCGTGGATCAGATACTAACCTGGCTGGGGCTGCCGCTGGTGGCCGCATGGGTGCTGCTGATCGAGATGGGAATCGTCTTCGGTCTGTATTGCGCGTTCGTGGTGCGGGCTTTGCGCCGCGGCGCGGGGAATTGGGAACGCTTACTTGCGTTCTACCCGCTGGCCTATATCCCCATTGGGCTCCTCCTGGTGGCGCCCAACTTTGGCATGCGCGGGATGCTCCCGGTGCAAATCGTGATGGTGCTAGGGGCGGCGCTGGCCTTGGCGAGCGTGCACTGGGACCGGCTGCGCACATGGCACAAGGCCGTCGTGCTCTATCTTTTCGTCGTGACTCTCGCGGCGCAGACCATTTCGCCGTGGATCGAATGGGCGTATCTCGCGCGACGCGGGGTGAGCGAGACGCTCGGCCTCCAGCAAGGGTGGTTGCTCCTTGGGGCCCCTGGCAGCGGTGAGGAGTGGCGTTACCTGATCCCGCCGGCCGGTTCGCCTGCCCCATCGCTGGCCTACATTGCGTGGGCCAACACCCACACGCCGTCCAACGCGCTGTTCGTGGAGGAGAACCTGGCCGAAGAACCCAACCAACTCCACCTTCTGGAGCGCATGCGTTTCGCCGACCCCGCCGATGTCGCGAAGCACCCGGCCGGTGAACGCGATTTCACGCTGGCGGGCAGCCGGTCGGTTGAGGCGCTATGGGCCAACACCCCGGGCGGCACCCTGCTCCAGCGCGCGCTCGCCTCGCCCTACGTTGCGCAGCGCCGTCCGCCGCTATACTACGTCTCGCGCAGCGGTGAGAAGCCGGACCTCGGAACGCCGGTATACCAGGACGAATACGTCGTCATCTATCACCTGGCAGAATAGGCGGCGGGCAGGGCCTATCGCCCGCCGCGCGGAAGGGACGCATGACATCACCCAAGGCGCTCATTACGGGAATCACCGGGCAGGATGGATCGTACCTGGCCGAGCTCCTGCTTTCCAAGGGCTACGAGGTGCACGGCATCATTCGCCGAGCCTCGACCTTTAACACCAGCCGCATCGACCATCTCTATCACGATCCGCACGTCAACGGGGTTAGTCTCTTCCTGCATTACGGCGACCTCTCCGACTCGACCAACCTGGTCAAACTGCTTTACGGAATGCGGCCGGATGAGGTTTATAACCTGGCCGCCCAAAGTCACGTCAAAGTGAGCTTCGACATGCCCGAGTACACAGGCGACATCGGCGGGTTGGGCACGGTGCGGCTGCTGGAGGCGATCCGCGAGACCGGTCCGAAGTGTAAGTTTTACCAGGCTTCCTCCAGCGAAATGTATGGGCGCGCGAAGGAAGTGCCGCAAAACGAGAACACGCCCTTCTACCCGCGCAGCCCGTATGCCTGCGCCAAGGTGTATGCCTTCTGGACCACGGTCAATTACCGCGAGGCCTACGGCATCCACGCCTGCAATGGCATTCTCTTCAACCACGAAAGCCCGCGCCGCGGCGAAACTTTCGTCACCAGCAAGATCACGCGCGCGGTGGCGCGGATCGAGGCGGGCGTGCAGAAGAAGCTGTTCCTGGGCAACCTGGAGGCCCGCCGCGACTGGGGTTTTGCCCCCGAGTATGTCGAGGCGATGCATCTCATGCTTCAACAAGATGCGCCCGACGACTACGTTATTGCCACGGGCGAAAGTCACTCGGTGCGCGAGTGGGTCGAGGAGGCCTTCGGCTATGCGGGGCTCGATTGGCAGGCGTGTGTCGAGGTTGACACGCGCTACTTCCGCCCCTCGGAGGTGGATGCACTGCGCGGCGACGCAAGCAAAGCGCGTGCGTCCCTCGGCTGGAAGCCGAAGACGGGTTTCCGTGAACTGGTGCATCTGATGGTCGATGCCGATCGCGAACAGTTGGCACGCCAATTGCGTGGAGGCGTGGAAGCGGTGAAGTAGGCCCGGCTCGTGCGGGGAGGTGCGCGCGGCGTGTTCGCCGCCGCCCCCTCGGCGGCAGGCGGTTACCCATGAAAGTCTCCTCCGACAAAGCCGCGCTGTTCTTTGCCCTCGGGCTGCTCGCAACCCTGCTCCTGCCCACATCCAACCTCATGCGGCTCGACGGGTTGCCCTTGGCAACACCGCTCGAGGTCGTCGCGCTACTGGTCGTCGCACCCCTGGGGCTATGGGCGGGCGTGCGAGGCGAGGCGTGGCGCCGGTTGCAGCGCCTGCGCTACGGCCCATGGGTCGCCTGGCTAATCCTGTGCGTTGTGCTGACTGCCAAGATCGTGCTGCTGGCGGCCGGACCCATGCAGGGCTGGCCAGGATGTTACCGGCCGGGCATCGCCCCGATTGGCAGGTACAGTGGCCCGCTCATTTCGCCGCACTGCGAGCGCTCCTTCGACAACCCCTTCTTCCGCGGCGAAGTGACGCGCTTCGATCAGCGCATTGCCTTTGACGGCGACACGTGGGACCTGGGCTTCCTCAACTCGAGCCGCTTCGACTTCTACGATAGGGAACCCAACACTCCGCTCCGCACTCGCCTTCCGTTTGAGGCCTCGTGGTCCGATCCATTTGAGGCACGCGCTGCCGGAGTGCTGCGGGTGGAATACGTTGGCGAGGGCGAGCTGCAGGTGGCCGGTGCGCGCATGCCGCTCGCGCCGTCGTATGCCCAGGCGCGCTTGGTCGAGGTCCCGCTGACCGCGGGAACCTCCACGATGCAGTTGCGCTACCGCTTCGATGACGGCTCTCGCAGCGGTCAGGATCCAGACTCGTGGGGTCCGCGCGCCATGCTGCGCGTCTGGCTGGTTGCGGACGGCGCGCCGCCGGCCCTGCTCCTGGCGCAGCGTGCCACCCCTTGGGCTCCGATCGCGCTCGCGGCCGACCTGGCCCTCGGATTGCTCGTGATAGCCAGCGCGCTGGCTCTGGCGATCCGTGCGGGACGCGGGCTGCTGGTCGTGATCCTCATGGCGGGTGCGGCCGTCGCGCTCTGCCTTCTCCCGCCGGCGCGTGTGGATTATGTGCAGCGTGTTTTTGGGGGCTTGCCACTGCTGCAGGTCAGCTTCGCGGGTCTCGCCATGCTGCTGCTTGTGGTGCACGTGCGGTGGCGGCGCCTCTCGGGCTGTCTTCTATGCCCAGCCTCTCTACCGCTACATCAAATTCGGGGAACACGCCCTCTTCGGCGAGGGCGACGTTCTTTATGGCACTGCGGTGTTTCTTCTGGCGCTCGGGGGCGCCTTTTACTCGCTGGAGCGGTTCCGGTCGCCGCGCTCAAGGGAAGCGCGCGGCTTGCTATGGATTGTGACCGCTGTGTGCCTGCTGGGGGTAACAGGCTACTACATGGCGCGCTTTGTGCGGGATGGCATGGCGGAGTATCCGACCTGGATCGCCATGCTATGGGCTTTCCCGCTTATGTTTGCCCCTGCTCGCAATCGGGAATTGGTTTGGGGTGCGTTCCTTCTGGGGATGGCCTCGATCACCCGGACCAACCAGATTCCCGGCAACGGGCTGATGCTGGCCGTGTCACTGCTATTGCACGGCCGGCGTCGCTGGAAAGACGGGATGCTGCCCCTCGCTCTATTCGGGGGGGTATGCTTGCTGCCCCTCGTGCACAATCTTGTGTATGGCGGGGCATTTGTCTTCACAACCACCAGCGCGGGTGTCGCCAGCAACCTCATCCTCGGACCGCAGCAATGGCTCGCCGTTCTGCGGGGCGATCCGCAGGCCGTGAGTAGACTGTTGAACCAAGTACAGCTGCTCCTGTTTGCCGTGCCGCTGGACGACTGGCAGGCACCGGTGGGCATGTTCGCACATGTACTCATGGTTGCGTGGCTGATCGCAACTATCTTGGCTGCGCGTCGCGGATGGCATCGTGCGGACGTTGTCATGCTCCTTCCGCTGCCATATGTGCTGACGCACCTGGTATTCGCCGTGCAGACTTACTATCCACGCCATGTGACCATGGCGGTGTTGGTCGCGGGATTGGGTGTGCTGACCACGCTCAGGGCGGAGACAAGCGATACGCAAGGCCTGCAGCGACCTTCAATCTCACCGGGCAACCGCGAACCTGCACCGGGGATGGGATAGAATAGGTGTGCAACGGCAACCGGCCGATTCTCGAAACGCGCTGCAGGATCCCCAACGACTCTTATGGACTGGCAGAAGACGCGTTTTGTGGTGACCGGGGGTGCGGGTTTCCTCGGACAGTATGTGACCGCCAAACTGCGCGAACGCGGGGCGCGCGACGTTTTCGTCCCGATCATCGAGGAATTCAACCTCACGCGCCTGGCCGACATCCAGCGGCTGCTCTCCACCGTGCAGCCCCAGATCGTGATTCACCTGGCTGCCAAGGTTGGCGGGATCGGCGCCAACCGCGACCACCCCGCGGATTTCTTCTACGATAACTTGATCATGGGCACGCAACTGCTGCATGAATCCTGGCGCTCCGGGGTGGAAAAGTTCGTTGCGCTAGGGACGGTGTGCGCCTATCCCAAGGACACCCCCGTCCCCTTCAAAGAAGAAAACTTGTGGAACGGGTACCCTGAAGAAACCAACGCGCCCTATGGCTTGGCCAAGAAGATGCTGCTGGTGCAATCGCAGGCCTACCGGGCGCAATACGGCTTCAACTCGATCTTCCTTCTTCCGGTCAACCTGTACGGGCCGGGAGATAACTTCGACCTGCGCACGTCGCACGTGATTCCGGCGCTCATCCGCAAGTGCCTGGAGGCCAAACGGTTGGGTGAGCCAGTCATCCGCCTGTGGGGAGATGGGTCACCGACCCGCGAGTTTCTCTACGTGGAGGACGCGGCCGAGGCCATCTTGCTCGCGACCGAGAAGTACGACGAGGACCAGCCGGTCAACGTGGGCTCAGGCGAGGAGATCAGCATTCGCGAGTTGGCGCTGCTGGTTGCCAGCCTGACCGGGTTCACCGGCCGCATCGAGTGGGATACCAGCCAGCCCAACGGCCAGCCGCGGCGCAGCCTGGATACGTCGCGCGCCCGCGAGAAGTTCGGCTTCCGCGCACGGGTGCATCTGAATGACGGGCTGCAGGAAACCATCGCCTGGTACCTTTCGCGGGCGCGCCCCGGCGCCGACTGACGCTTCGACCTCTTCTCTCGAGCCTCACCCTATGTCCCTCGCCTCATCCGACGCCACCCCCAAGACCGTTTCATCCGCGGCGGTGCCCCATTTGCGGGTGCGCGCGCGGCGTGGCTGGCAGGGCGTGGGCTGGCGGGAACTCTGGGAGCACCGCGAACTGCTCGGCTTCCTGGCCTGGCGCGACATTCGCGTGCGCTACAAGCAGACACTGCTCGGCGCCGGGTGGGCCATTCTCCAGCCGCTGCTCTCGATGGTCGTCTTCACCCTGTTTTTCGGCGGGCTGCTCAAGGTGCCCTCGGAAGGATTACCCTACGCCGTCTTCGCTTACGCCGCGCTCGTGCCGTGGAATTACTTCTCGCAGTCGCTGGGCGGCGCGGCCGGCAGCCTGGTGGGCAATGCCGGGCTCGTTACAAAGGTTTACTTCCCGCGCCTGGTCTTGCCGGTCTCGGGCCTGCTCGCGCGGCTGGTGGATTTTGGTGCGGCGTTGCTGGTCGTCTTCGCGCTAATGCTGTACTACCGCCTGCCGCTCCTGCCGAGCGTGGCGCTGCTGCCCGCATTCCTGATTCTGGCGATGGGCGTCGCGCTCGGTGTGGGATTGTGGCTTGCGGCGCTCAACGTGTACTACCGTGATATCCAGGTGCTGGTCCCCTTCCTCCTGCAATTGTGGATGTTCGCCACGCCGGTCGTGTATTCGAGCACGCTGCTTTCCGGGCCGTGGCGATTCCTCTACAGCCTGAACCCGATGGTAGCGGTGATCGAGGGGTTTCGCTGGTGCCTGCTGGGCACGGCAGCGCCCGGGGCCAGCGTGTGGGTGGCGCTGGGCGTGACCGTGCTGCTGCTGGTATCGGGGGTGGTCGTTTTCACCCAGACTCAGCGCACGATGGCGGATGTGGTGTGACGATGGCCAAGGCCGCCATTGCCGTGCGCGGGTTGGGCAAACGTTACCGACTGGGAGGCACTCCCGGTCTGGGAGGCACGTTGCGCGGCGGGCTCAGCGATTGGCTCGAGCGGCGGCGCGGCGGTGCGCGCAGCGGAGGAAAAGAACGACCCGAAGAGTACTTCTGGGCCCTGCGCGATGTGTCCTTCGAGGTCCAGCCCGGAGAAGTGGTCGGGCTGATCGGCCGCAACGGTGTCGGCAAGAGCACGCTGCTCAAATTGCTGGCGCGGATCACGGAGCCCACCCAGGGCGAGGCAGATCTCTATGGCCGCACGGCCGCGTTGCTCGAGGTCGGCACCGGCTTCCACGGAGAGCTGACCGGCCGCGAGAACATCTACCTCAGTGGTGCAATCCTCGGACTGCGACGCGCCGAAGTGCAACGCCGCTTTGAGGAGATCGTTGCCTTTGCGGAACTCGAACGCTTCCTCGACATGCCGGTGAAGCGCTATTCGAGCGGCATGTACGTGCGCCTGGGCTTCGCGGTGGCGGCGCATCTCGACCCGGAGATCCTCTTGGTGGACGAGGTACTGGCCGTCGGCGACCTGGCCTTCCAGCGCAAGTGCCTGGGCCGCATGGGCGACGTGGCCCAATCCGGCCGCACGGTGCTTTTCGTCAGCCACCAGATGACTTCCATCCGGCGTCTGTGCACGCGCACGCTGTGGCTGGATGGCGGCCGCGTGCGCGCCGTTGGCCCCACCGGTGAAGTCGTGGCGCGCTATGAGAGCGAGGCCTTGGGAGGTGCCGCCGCCGGTGCCGGCGCGCCCTCCGCCGAATATCGCGCGCGCTACCTGGGCTGGCGCATCGCGACCAACGACGAGGCGCATGCTCACACCCTCAACTCGCTCGACCCGCTGACCCTCGAGTTGCGGCTCGATGTGCGCCAGAAGCTCGAGCAGGCCTACGGTGGGTTTGAAATCTTCGATGTCGAAGGGCAGTTGATGTGGTCGGGCTCGACCTACGACGAGGGACGCGGCGACCTCGTGCTCGAAGCCGGGCGATATACCTTCGCCTTCGGGCTGCCGCTGCTGCCGCTGCGGCCCGGGGCCTATCGCCTGCATGCCAGCCTGTATGAGCGCGAGGGGCATCGCCTGGTCGACGATTGGTGGGCCATGCCGGAACTCATCGTGGCCACCACTCCTCTTTCTCATCCGCAAGATGAATGGCAAGGCGTACTCAATCTGCCGTGCACCTTCTCGATGTCGAGCACCGGCACCGGAGACGATCGGCGGCAGACGGGATGAGAGCGGTCTCGGGCGCGCGGCGGATCGTTCAGGCAACCCAGGTTGCGGCCCGCCAGGCCGCAATGTTGTTCGCCGATCGAGCCGTCATCCTGCTCTATCATCGCGTGGCGGAGGGCCAGCCGGACCCGCACCTCCTGTGCGTCAGCCCGCAACACTTCGCCGAGCACCTGCAGGTGCTGCGGCGGTGGGGCCGACCCGTGGCGCTACGCGATCTAAGCGCGGGGCTGCGCTCAGGGAGCATACCGGCCCGCGGCGTCGCGCTGACCTTCGATGATGGTTATGCCAATAACCTGACGCAGGCCCTGCCGTTGCTTGAGCAGGCGCAGGTGCCGGCAACGGTTTATGCATCTGCCGGGCACGTGCAGAGCGGGGGCGAGCTGTACATCGACGAACTGCAACATGCGATACTCACACGCCGCGACCTGCCAGTCGAATTTGTGCTGCACATCGGCCGCACCGAGTATCGCTGGAGCGCCGCTCCGCCAGGCAAGGCACACCCCGCCGCTGCTGATAACTTGGCTTGGCCCGATTTGGCAAGGGAACGCATCTACCTTGAAGTGTGTCAGTTGCTCCGCCCGCTGAACGCTGCCGATCGTGAGCGCGCGCTGCAGGAACTTCGCGCACAGTTGGGGGAGCGGCCTTCCGCCTGCAGTCAGCACCGGCTGCTCTCACCCGACCAGCTACGCGCGCTGGACGCCCACCCGTTGGTCGAAATCGGATCGCACGGTCTCGATCACGTCGTTCTCGCCAATCTCGACCGTGAAGCGCAGGCCGCAGAAATGCGGGCGGGCCTGCAGGTGCTCGAAAGGATTCTCGAGCGGAAAGTGGAAAGCTTCGCCTATCCCTATGGCAGCCCGTGGGACGTCGGGCGGCAGACGGTTGCGCTCGCACGAGAACTCGGATTGCGCGATGCGTGCGCCAACACGCCGGGGCAGGTCGTGCGGGGCAGCAACCCCTACTGGCTGCCTCGCTTCCTGGTGCGCGATTGGGACGGAGAAGAGTTCGAGCGCCGGCTGCGCGGCTTTCACCGGCCGCAGGCGGCACGCGAGGTGGCGCGTGAGTAGCGTGCGCATTGGGTCACGCCAAGACCCTCGCCGCAGTGCGTTGCGCTGGTTGGGCGACCCGCGCCTGCCGCTGGTCGCGGTGCTGATCATGGCTGCCGCCGCGTTCTTCGTGCTCATGCGCTACGCCGCAGTCTCCGACTTTCGTGAACTGGCATTGCAGCGCCTGCAGGACGACTCGTACTACTACTTGCAGCCGGCGTGGGATTTCGCCACCCGCCACTTCTTTACCTTCGACGGGGAACACCCGACGTACGGCTTCCAACCGTTGTGGATGCTGGTGCTCACCTTCCAGGCCCTCTTCGTCCCGACCAAGATCGGCTTTCTGCGCGCGGCGGTTGGGCTTGGGGCGTTACTCTACTGCTTGACCGGCGTCGGGCTGTTCTTTCTGGCGAGGCGCTGGATGCGCGGCTGGGCCGCGCTGCTTGCGCCGGCCGTGTGGCTGTTCAACCCGGGTTTGGCCGGGCTGTACATCACCGGCAAGGAGAACGCGCTCTTTGCATTCCTCCTCGTAGCCAGTGCCGTGCTGGTTGCCAGGCGGTTGTCGCGCCCGGCATCGCCGCGTGCCGCCTGGGTGGACGGGGTGGTGATCGGTCTGCTGGTGATGAGCCGGGTGAACGCGCTGGCCATCGCGCTGCTTTTTGGCGCGGCCATCCTCTTGGCCTCGCCCGGTGGGTTGAGCGAACGCCTGCGGCGCGCGGGGTGGATGGCTCTTGGGGCAGGGGCGGTGCTCACCGCGTGGGGACTCTACGCCGGGTTCGCCTTTTGCACGATCTTCCCAAACAGCGGGACGGCCAAGCTCTACGGAGCATGGGCGGCGCTGGCGGTCTTCATCGATCAACATGTGTCCTGGCTTTCTCTGGGCCAGATCGCCGCATTGTTGCCGCAGAGCGAGCGGATCTTCCTGGGCAACCCCGGTGCGTTGGTTCTGCCGACGCGCGGGCTGGCCGAGTCATACTTCGTCGGCTTCCTTCCGGAGATCACACTGGGTGCGCTCGCCCGGTTGTGGCCTGCGGGAGGCACGCTGGCCTACCGGCTGCGATTGCTGCTCCTGGGATTCATGGCGGGCGGGTTCATCGCCTGGTTGGTCATTGCCGTGCGTGGCGGAATTCGCCGGCGCGGGTCGAGGGGCTCGCGAGCGGAGTGGACGGAACCGAGCGCGGCCGCGCTCGTCGTGGGCGTGCTGGCGCTCGGCGCGGTGATCAATGGCGTCACGAACTTGATGCTCTTGCCGGCCTACTTGTACTGGGGAACATGGTATCCCGTCCCGGAGCAGGTGACGCTGGTGCTTGCCGCCGCGACCGTGCTGTGGCTCGTGGCGTGTGGCGCAGGTCGCGGGGTGCATACTGTGGCGCAGTGGAGAACCGCGCGCCGCGCAGACGTACCGGCGCTCTCAATCCCATGGCTCAACGCATTGGGCGGCGGACTACTCGCGGCCGGCATTATCGGCCTGGTGAGCCAGATGGGGCGCGCGTGGCAGCCGACCCTGTACACGCCCGACCCTGCCGCGGCGGCGGGCTACAACGGCGTCCGTTGGATGAACGCGCACTTGCCGCGCGGCAGCCGGGTGGCCTCCTACAGCTCCGGCCTGCTCGGCTACTTCGCCGAGGGCTACATGGTGATTAACATCGACGGTCTGGCCAACACCCCGCAATTCGTGGAGAATGAAACTCGCGGGCACCTGCTGTACCTGCGCGGGTTGGCCACGCGCGATCCGCTGATCGACTACCTGCACCGAGAGGGCATCACCCATCTGGCCAACGTGGAGCCCGAGGCGCGGATTGCCAGCGGCCCGTACCTCGGGTTGGTCGAGGCGCAGGCAGGGTCGCTCGTCTATGATGGGCCTGAGATCATTGATTGGGGGCCGGGCGAACCGCTGCGCCGGTTCATCGTGGTTCAGTTGACGGAGCCATCGCCCTGAGTCCGGCGCGCGGTTTCGTTCCCGCGGTCGGGTCCGCTGCCGGATAGTCGACGTCGAGTCGCCGTGATAACGCTGTTCTCGATCCCCAAACCTTTCGCCGGTCCGTTTGCCCGCATCCAGCGCAATGCGTTGGGCTCGTGGCGCGCCCTCAGCCCGGAGGTCGAAATCATCGTTTTGGGAGGCGAGGAGGGATCGGCTGAAGCCGCGCGCGCGGTTGGGGCGCGCCATCTGCCTGAGGTGGACCTCACCTCGGCCGGCACGCCGCGAGTTGATGCGGGGTTCGCGGCGGCCGAACGAGCAGCGCGCAATGATCTCCTGGCGTATGTCAATGCCGATATCGTCTTGCTCCCCGATTTTCCCGCCGCGGTCGAGGTCGTGGCCCGGCGACTGCCGCAGTTTCTGATGGTCGGGCAGCGCTGGGATCTGGATTTCGAGGACGTGATTGACTTCGGCGATTCGCACTGGGCCCATGCCATGCGGCGTGAAGCGCAAACCCGAGGCCAATTGCATGCGCCTTCCGGCATCGACTACTTCGTCTTTCGCCGCGAATTGTGGCGCGAGATGCCGCCCTTCGCTGTCGGCCGAACCATGTGGGATAATTGGTTGATCTATTCTGCCCGTGCCCGGCGTGTACCCGTGGTGGACGCAACGGCATCGGTGATGGCGGTCCATCAGAATCACGACTACAGCCACGATGCGGGCGGTTGGCAAGGTGTGTGGAAGGGCCCGGAGGCCGAGCGCAACATGGCCTTGGCCGGAGGCTTGGACCACTACTTCACGATCGCGGATGCCAGCCACCGCCTGCGGACGGGCCGCCTGACGCGCGCGTTGGATTGGGCGCACCTCAGGCGCGGGTGGCACACCCTCCCGGTCCTCAGCCCTGCAGCCGGCCGGCTGCGCCGCCTCGTGCGGGCAGCTGGTTCAGCCGTCTATCGGGCGCGGCGCCAGCTGGCACGCTGGCGCGGACGCATCTGAAGGGCCGCCGGCGGGAAGAACCCAAACGCCCGGGATCCCAGTCAACCCACGAGCGGAGACTTCATGGCGGCACGTGTATCGGCACCACGCAAGGCGAGGCGCCCGTGCGTGAAACGAACCTGGCGGAGACCATCCGCGCCGGGCATGCACGCCTGCGAGCCACCACCGATATCCGTCAGGCGGCGCTCGAGGCGGAGGTGATCTTCGTTATCGTGCCCACGCCCAGCGAGCCCGATGGAGGCTTTTCGCTGCGCCACGTCCTGCCCGCATTGGATGAGGTGGGCAAGGCAATCGGGGCAACGGCCGAGCGGCGCGTGGTCGTGATCACGTGCACGGTCATGCCCGGCCACACCGGCGGGCCGATCCGCGAAAGGCTGGAGGCTGCCTCCGGTAAGAAGGCCGGCACAGACTTCGGCCTGTGCTACAGCCCTGAGTTCATCGCCCTGGGTAGCGTGATTCACGATTTCCTCAATCCGGACCTGATCCTGGTTGGCGAATCCGACCCGCATACGGGCGAGCTGCTGGAGGCCTTCTACAAGAAGGTGTGCGAGAACGATCCGGTCATCGCCCGCATGAATTTCGTCAACGCCGAACTCTCCAAGCTTTCGGTCAACACCTTCGTCACGACCAAGATCACCTTCGCCAACATGCTGGCCCATCTGTGCGAGCAGATGCCCGGCGCGGAGGTGGATGTGGTGACGCGCGCCATCGGACACGATACGCGCATTGGCCACAAATACCTCAAAGGTGCAGCCGGCTATGGCGGGCCGTGCTTCCCGCGCGACAACCTGGCCATCGGACGGCTGGCGCGCGAGCACGGATTGACCGCGGCGCTGGCCGAGGCCACCGATCGCGCCAATCGCGCCGAGGTCAACCGGCTGAAGGAATCAGTCCGCGCGCATTGCCAGCCGGGCGCGCGCGTAGGGATTCTCGGATTGGCCTACAAGCCCGATACCGAAGTGATTGAAGAATCGCAAGGGGTCCTGCTGGCCGAGGCGCTGCTGGAAGAGGGCATCGCGGTGGTGGTGTACGACCCGATGGCGCAGGAGTCGGCGCGGGCGGTATTGGGCGACCGAGTGGCCTATGCTGGCAGCGCCATCGACTGCCTGCGCGAGTGCCAGGTGGCCGTGCTGGTCACACCCTGGAAGGAGTTTGGAGCGCTGCGCGCGGCCGCGCTCGGAGAGCATGCGCCGAGGCTCACGCTGATCGATGCGTGGCGTCTCCCCTTCGCTAGCATGTTCTTAGGTCGCCATCCCGGCAGATCATCGAGAAAGTGCGGCCGCTGACCGTGCCGTCCCATGCCTGTCTTTGCAGAAGGGGTTTCCGGCCGGGTTTCTAGACTATTGCGGCGCCGCCCGGGCGCGAGAAGCGCCCAGGCGTGCAGGGAGAGAATGGCTGCATGATTAATTGGGTTGGAACGCAGGTCCTGGTCACCGGAGGCGCATCCTTCATCGGCTCATCGCTGGTGGATGCCCTGGTGGCGCGCGGAGCGCATGTGCGCGTGGTCGACAACCTCTCGAGCGGCCGGCGCGAAAACATCCAGGGCCACTTGGACGTCGGGCGGGTTGAGTTCATCCAGGGCGATTTGCTCCAGGCGGAGGTGGTCGCGGCCGGCTTGCGGGGAGTGCAGGTGGTGTTTCACCTGGCGGCCGACCACGGCGGGCGCGGCTATGTCGACCTGCATCAGGTCGAGTGCTCGACCAACTTGATTCTGGATGGCATGCTGTTCCGCGCGGCGCACGCGGCCGGCGTGGAGAAGGTCGTTTTTGCCTCGTCGGGATGCGTTTACCCCAACAACCTGCAGACGCGCATCGACCAGGAACTGTATCTCACCGAAGATCTGGTGCGCCCGCCCTATGACGCCGATAACATGTACGGCTGGGCCAAGCTGATGGGCGAGTTGACGCTGCAGGCCTACCAAAAGCGGCTCGGAATGAAATCCGCAAGCTGCCGTTTCTTCACGGTTTATGGCCCGCGCGGCGTGGAGAACCATGCGGTGATGGCCATGATCGCCCGCGCTTTCATCGGTGAGGACCCGTACGAGGTTTGGGGCACGGGCGAGCAGATCCGCAATTGGACATTCATCGACGACATCGTGGCCGGGACTATTTTGGCAGCGGAACGGATCGATGACGGCCGGGCAGTGAACCTGGGCACGATGGAGCGGATCACCGTGCGCGAGGCGGCCGAAGAAGTGTTGCGCTACACGCGCCACAAGGCGCGCATCGTGACGCGGCCGGAGATGCCCACCGGCCCGCTCAACCGCGTGGCCGACAACAGCCTGGCCAAGCAGCTGCTCGGCTGGGAGCCCAAGACCAAGTTCGTTGACGGCTTGCACCGTACCATCGACTGGTACTTCTCGACCAAGGATCGAGCCCAGGTGCGGGCGATCCTTGGCCGCATGCTCACCGAACGATAGCTCGCGCCGGCAAGGAAGGACGCGCGGATTACTGCGACAGCGTGACAATAGAACTATCGTCCGTATCCCTGCCGAGAGACAGCCGATTGTGCCCGGAGTTCCAGGTGTGAACATGAGCTGTTGCTGGTGCCACCATGACAACCAATAGCGAGTCCGGGTTTCCACGCCTTTTTCGGAAAGGCCGGCGCTTTCTTTCGAAATCACGCGGCGACCAGGCGGCGATCTTACGCTATTGGGTTCGTTTCGCCGCAGGCGAGTTGCGCTCGCGGCTCGTTTATCCGCTGCCCTCTCGCATCGACGATGTCGGATGGTTTTTCACAGGCTTCGATACTGTCGGGGAATATATCCGCAGCGGGTGCTTTGAGGAGGCTGAGCGGCTGTTTGTGCGGCGGGT
>JAPLGX010000048.1 GCA_026389925.1 Chloroflexota bacterium | reverse complement strand
GGGTACACCCACGGCTACAACGACGGGGATTTCCTCGTGAATGACCTCGGCATCCCGACCGTGAACTATGGGCCAGGGGAGACGGCCCGCTCGCACACTGCCGAGGAGCAGCTGCGGATTGACCAGCTCTTGACGGCGACGCGCGTCTACCTGCGCACCGCGCTCGAGCTAGCAGGATGAAGATGAACCAAGAGCCCGTCGACCTGCTAATTCACGGGGGCTTGATTCTCACCATGGACGCGGAGAGGCGCCACCTGAGAGGCGATCTCGCCATCCGCGGTGACCGCATCGTCGCCTTGGGTGCCCACCTCGACATTCCGGCAGGGAGGGTCATCGACGCGCGGCACCGGGCCGTGCTGCCTGGCCTCATCAACGCTCACACTCACGAGACCCTGACGCGCGGCCTGGCGGAGGACCTCCCGCTCAATCGCTGGCTCGCCGAGATTTGCTTCCCACTCGATTCGTCCTACACCCCGGACATCATGCGGGCGGCAGCGATGATGAATCAACTCGAGATGATCCGCGGAGGTATTACCTGCTTTGTGGATATGTATCGTTATCCCTCCGCCTGCGCCGAAGTGGCGGAGGTCTCGGGCCTGCGGGCGATTCTCGCTCCCCAAATCATCGTCGATCCGCCAGGGGTCGGCGAGTCCCTTGAAGAGGCGGAGGCCTTCGTGGCCGCCTGGAAGGGACGCAGCCCGCGCATTCTCCCGGCGATCGGGCCACACGCGCCTTACTCCTGCCCGGCAGAAACCTATCGCCGTGCTGCGCAGATTGCCGCGGCTTACGACGTACCCATCCACACCCACCTCGCCGAGACACGTTGGGAGGTAGACACCCTCTTGGCCCGCCACGGGGTAACACCCGCAGAGTACTTAGACCAGCTCTCAATCCTCGGGCCAAGGCTCAGCGTTGCCCATGGAGTCCACCTGACATCGAAAGAAATCGGGCTGCTGGCCGAGCGAGGGGTCTCCGTAATCTACAACCCCACCAGCAACATGAAGCTCGCTTCCGGGGTAGCCCCGGTGCTCGAGCTGCGCGCCGCCGGCGTGACCGTGGGGCTCGGGACCGACTCCAACCTGAGCAACAACAACCTGGACATGTTCGAGGAGATGCGCCTGGGGGCAATCCTCCAGAAGCTGCACCGCGGGGACGCTGCAGCCCTTCCGTGCGAGGACGTCCTCGCGATGGCTACGATCGAAGGCGCACGCGCGCTAGGAGTCGCAGAGAAGATTGGCTCACTGGAGCCCGGCAAGCAAGCGGACGTGATCCTGGTCGACCTGGACCAGCCCCACCTCTGGCCGCTCGTTTCGGGCGAGCATGAGAACACGGTCGAGCAATTGGTGTACTCTGCGAGCGCTGCCGACGTGACCCACACGCTCGTAGCGGGGCAACTGCTCATGGCTGACCGCCAGGTCCTCACCCTGGACCGCGGGGAGGTCCGAGAGAAGGTGGTCGAGGCCACCAGAGAACTGCTGGCCCGCGCGGGATTTGAGAGGAGCCATCCTGCGGTCGAGTGGAAGGAGCTCGCACCATGAGCCTGGCCGAGCGCCTGCCGCCCTCCATCCTTGGCGGTGACCCGTTCAACCACTTCCGCTTCCTCTACCGCAAGGAGTTCTGGTGGAGATTGCATGACGAGGAATACTGCCTGTCCGTGATGCGGGCCGCGTATGAGGCAGGCGGAAATGCGTTCGACCTCTCGTTCGAGGTGAACGCACGTCTCTTTGCGCGCCTGGCTGCCGAGACTGGCGACGCGCTCGTGGGGTTTGGCAATCCCACCTGGGAGCAGGGCGTGATGCTGAACGGGCGCTTCCTGCGGTACAGCCAGGACCGCATCCTGAGGACGCTCGTAGAGCGTCTCTGGCCCCGGTCAATCGCGAGCCTTGTGCAGGAGCGTCTTTGCCGTGAGGATGTCCTGGTGTTCGGCTTCGACGGCGAGGCTGCTCCCCTCACCGACGAAGAGATCGAGAGCATCGCTCTGGATGAAGAAGCGTTCCGCAGGCGCCTTTCAATCTTCCGCCATTGCCACTATGTCTGCTTCGGAGGCTCCGATGCCGACTGGCTCATCTCCCTGGGGAGGATGGATATCTTGGCCAAGATGGCTACGGTGGTCCGCGAGCTGGCCTTTACTCCGATCCTCTTGTGCCAATACGCCACGCTAGTGGTCCCTCAGGCCGAGGCCTCCGCATTGGACGTGGAGGGTTACGCCGTGCCGCTTAACAAGGCCTGGTCCTGGTTCAATCGCAACGAGTGCGTACGCATGGTGAGATCTCTCGAAAAGCCTGTGATTGCGTTCATGCCGCTCGCGAGCGGCAGGCTGCTAGGGGATGTGCGCGGTGCGCTCGACTGGCTCTATGCGGAGGTGGGGGTCGAGTCGATCCTCTTTGGCACGGCCACAGCCGAACACGCTCGCGAGACGACGCGGCTAGCCCGGGAGGCGCGTGACGCGGCAGATATCTCGGCGCGCAGTCCGGCGAGGAGATCTTATGCCCTTGATTGAGCTGGATGGCGTGAGCTTTACCTATCGAGGCGCAACCGAAGCCGCCCTGAGGAACCTCTCGCTCTCGGTGGACCAGGGAGAGTTTGTCGGGGTAATCGGTCCCACGGGGGCCGGCAAGTCGACCTTGTGCTGGGTGATCGTGGGGGTTGCGCCCCAGATCTTGCAAGGGAGGCTCGAAGGACGCGTGCGCGTCAAGGATCTGGACCCGAGCCAGCGGCCCATCTCGGAGATCGCGCAAGTCGTCGCCCTGGTTCAGCAA
This sequence comes from Chloroflexota bacterium, assembly GCA_026389925.1. Taxonomy (GTDB): domain Bacteria; phylum Chloroflexota; class Anaerolineae; order Anaerolineales; family RBG-16-64-43; genus RBG-16-64-43. Next base: position 9,141 of record JAPLGX010000048.1, on the reverse strand, counting down.
GACGCAGAGGCTCAGCTCCTCATGACCGACGTTGAAAAGGAAATCATCTTCCCGCTCGAAAATCTCTCTCTGCCCAGAGAGGAGATTGGTCGGAGGCTCACCCGCGCGCTCGAGCTCACGAACCTCGCTTCCGAGCGACTGCGCCACCCCTTCTACCTGTCGGGCGGCCAAAAGCAGCGCGTCGCAGTGGCGGCGGCGCTCGCGATGGAGCCGGAGATTTTGATCCTTGACGAAGCGACCTCGGAGCTGGATCCCATCGGCGCGGAAGAGGTACATCGGCTTGCCGGCGATCTCAAGTCCCGGGGCAAGACCATCCTCATGGTTGAGCATAACATCGATGAACTCGCCAAGCACGCCGACCGGATCGTGGTTCTCGACAAGGGGGAGAAGGTGAGGGAGGGCCCGACGCGCGAGATCCTGACGGACGTGGGTCTCCTCACCGGCCTGGGGATCTATCCCCCGCAGGTCACGCAGGTGTCCCACCGCCTCGCCTCGCGCGGCTTCCCCCTCCACCCCCTGCCCCTCACCCTGAAGGAGGCCTTGCAGGCCTTCGCGGCTGCGGGGGTGCGCTCATGAGCGGTCCAGTCGTCCAGGTAGAGGCCCTGTCGTACCGCTACCCCACCCGCTCCGATTTTGCGCTGATCGAGGTCGATCTGGCTGTGGAGCGCGGCGAGTTCGTCGCCTTCATTGGGCAGAACGGGTCCGGGAAGACGACGCTCATCAAGCACTTCAACGGGCTCCTGAAGCCGACGAGCGGCCGAGTGTGGGTTGAGGGACGCGAGACGACGCCCCTGCGCACTTCTGAGCTCGCGCGATCCGTGGGCTACGTGTTCCAGAACCCGGATCATCAGATCTTTGCCGAGACCGTGCGTGACGAGATCGCCTTCGGTCCGCGCAACCTGGGGTTTCCGCCCGAGCGCATCCAGTCGGTCACCCGCCAGGTGCTGGGAGACGTGGGCCTGACCGGATCCGAGGAGGCCATGCCCTTTCAACTCAGCCGAGGTCAGCGACAACGCCTTGCCGTGGCCTCGGTTCTGGCAATGGAACCGCGGATCCTCATCGTGGACGAGCCCACCACCGGACAGGACTGGAAAGAGTCGGTGGAGCTCATGGAACTGGTGAAGCGCCTTCGCAGGGACGGATCCTGCTCGATGGGCCGACCCAGGATGTGTTCCGAGAGATGGACCAGCTGGTGCGTGCCGGCATCAAGCCCCCCGAGGTGTATGAGCTTGCTCGAACTCTCCTGCCCGGGATCAGGCTGGAGAGGCCTCTTACGCCGCAGGATCTGGCTGACCTCCTCATCGAACGGGTCTTGGCCACTCCGGCACGCCAGGAGAAGGGAGGCCCCGGCCTATGACCTTTGTCCTGCAGATGCTCGAGACAGGCAAAGAGAAATCCCCCATCCACACCCTGGACCCGCGGGCCAAACTCCTGTGGTGGATCAGCCTCATCATCGTCCCCATCCTGGTCACCAACCCGGTCTTCCTGGTGCTTGTGACCCTCTGGATCTGGGTGATGGCGGCGGTCGCCCGCGTCGCGGGCCGGATGTATCGGATGCTGATCGTCGGCTACCCGATGATGGTGGGCTTCATCATGTTGACCTGGCCCTTCTTCTACGCGCCCACTCCCGACCAGCACTACCTGATCCGATGGGCGTTCCTGCACGTGAGCCTGGAAGGGATCCTGTATGCGCTAGCCATGGGCCTGCGTATCGTGATGGCCTTGACCGCCTGCATTTTCTTCGTCATGACCACCGATCTCATGGACCTTGCCGGAGCTCTGGGCGAGTTCATGCAGAATCGGTGGAACGTGTCCTACATGTACCCGCTGATGGTCATTAGCAGCTTCAAATTCCTGCCCGAGATGAGCGGGGACTACCTGACCGTCACCGACGCCTTCCGCTCTCGGGCGCTCGACCTGGATAGCGGGTCCTTCCTGGAGCGGCTGCGCAAGTCGGCGCCGGTCGCGCTCCCGCTCATCGACAACATGCTCCGCCGCGCTCAGAGCATCGCCATCGCGCTTGAGCTCAAGGCCTTCAGCACCTCGAACAAGAAACGCACTTTCTACGTTCAGCATCACTTTGCGGCCAGAGACCTGGCATTTGCACTTACCGGCGTTCTGGCCATTGCGCTCTGCCTGCTCCTTATCGGCCTCGGCTGGGCGCGGGTGGAAGCCTTCCTGTAGAGCGAACCTTGCCCTTGTCACTCCCACCAGGCTCCACCGGAAAGGAGGACCTATCGCCAGAGAAAAGGCAAATCTGCACAATGAAGCTTCGTTGCGGAGTCGCTCCTGACTCAAGAGAGGAGATTGCAGAATGAACGGCTGGCTTCCGAAGAAAATCCAATGGACACAGAAGTTCGGGGCCCTGGAGATCGCCCTGACCATCATCGGTGCCGTGCTTTACGGACTGGGGGCGTTCTCCACTATGAACCTGGCCATCGGGTTCATCACCCTGCGCCCCTTCGCCTTCATCGCGGTCGTGTGGGGCGTGTTCTTTGGCCCCTGGGTGGGAGGCCTCGCGGCGCTGATCGGAAACACCTTCATCTCCGACATCCTGGCCGGATGGTTTGGCATCGGCGGCGTGGGTGGCGCGATCGGCAACTTCCTGATGGCATTCATCCCTGGCCTGCTGGTCTCGCACCCGAGGAGCTGGAAGTCCGTTGGGCTGTGGGGCGGGATTGTCGGGACGCTGGTGTGCGCCCTCTTCGTCGGTGGCTGGATCGCGCTGATGGGCTACGCTCCATTCATGACCCTCTTCAGTACGGTCCTGATCTCTGACGTTCCGCCCAACCTGATCATCGCGCCGCTGATCTGCCTGTGGCTCTATAAGCGCGTTCAGGCTCGCGGCCTGTACTGGCGAGACCGCCTCGGCGAGGTGAAGCCCACGACGACGAGTGCGAGTTGACGCCAATGGCGAGAGGGGGAGAGGGAGGGGGCTATCCCCCTTCCCCTCAGCCCGACCGGATACTGCTGGTCCGAGACGAGAGAGGAGCGGACAGAAGGCGGGGCTGCTGGATGTGCTGCTAGGCGACTAACCGGCTCAGGCATTGGGTTTCTTTGGCTCGAGCCTGGGGGCGCGGCAGGCAGGCTCGATGGTGTTTTCGCGCTGGAGAGGCAAGCGCGGCGCCCGGAGCTTCTGAAGGTCCTCTCCCTTCAGAGCACTCGCGGACGCTCGCAGCACGAGCGCCCAGGTCTGGATTTCCACCCAAGCTAGACGGGAGGATGATGCTGACCCAGTGATCCTTCGGATTGATGGCGGAGAGGTTTGGGCGGATGGCGCCCTTCGAAGGCTGTCCGTGGTGATCAAGGACGGCCGCGTGGCAGAACTCCTCCAGCCCGAGGCATCCGCGCGCGTCTCAGCTGATGTGGCCCTCCGGGCTGGCGGTCTATGGATCTTGCCCGGAGGCGTGGACCTGCACGTTCACGTCTCCGACGGCGCCGAGAGCTTTGAGGCAGGCACTCGCTGTGCGGCCGCAGGAGGGGTCACGACCATCCTGGACATGGCTCCCTTCCACGGTTGCGTAAGGCCTGAACAGTTTCTGGAAAAGGTTGCCCAGGCGCGAGCAAGCAGTGTAACGGATTTCGGCCTGGTAGCCGGGATCGTCGTCAACGAGGAGGACCTGGAAGCCCTCCAGGAGCTTGCCCGGCTAGGCGCAGCCTACTTTAAACTCTTCATGCCGGCCGAGCCGCCTGCCAACGCGAGGCTCCTCTGGTCGGCCGTCCAAGCCGCGGCGCGCACCGGATTGCGCCTGGCCGTCCATGCAGAAGAGGCGGGGTGCTTCTCTCCCGAGGTGGACTGGACTGACCCCTTCGGATTCGCGAGGGCCCGTCCAGTTGTAGCTGAGGCCTGCGCGGTGGCCCAGGTGCTCGAGATGGCACGAGCTGCGGGCGCGCCCGTGCACATTTGCCACGTCTCGAGCGCGCGCGCCGTCGAACTAATCGCCTCGGCGAAGGCACAAGGAGTGGACTTGAGCAGCGAGGTTCCAGCGCATTTCCTGCTGCTGGATGAGGGGGAGTTCGCCCGCCTGGGCCCCCGCGTCAAGACCACACCACCGCTTCGCAAGCCGGAGGACAGACAGGCGCTCTGGGCAGCGCTCAACGAGGGGACGCTGGACGCCGTGGCCTCCGACCACTTCCTCGGGAGCGCCAAGCCCGCCTCGGTGGATCTCAGCCAGATGCGCGAAGCGCCGGCTGGCATCGCGGGGCTCGAACTCTCGCTGCCGCTCCTCCTTGCCAAAGGTGTCCGCGAGGGACACCTCTCGCTGGGCCGGTTCGTGGAAATCAGCGCCCAGCGTCCGGCGGCGATCGCCCAAATGGGTTCCCGCAAAGGGCAAATCGCGGTTGGGGCAGACGCCGACCTCGTCTTCTTCGACCCAGAAACGGAGTGGACCGTATCCTCGCAGGGTAGTTTTTCCCGTGCAGAGACAACTCCGTTCGCCGGCTGGCGCCTGCGCGGTCGAGTGAGGCGCACCTTGGTCCGTGGCGAGACGGTCTGGGACGGCGAAACCATTACCGCAGAAAGCGGCTGGGGAACCTATGTCCCTTCACGAGGAGGTTCGGGATGATCGATCTCCTGGTCACGGGCGCCGCGGTGATCACCATGGATCCAGCTCGCCGAGTGCTCGAAGGCGGCCAAGTGGCGGTGGACGGAGGAGAGATCGTTGCGGTGGGAAGGGACCTTGGCCTCGAGGCTCGCAAGGCCATCCACGCCCCGCATGGGGTGATCCTTCCTGGCCTCATCAACGGTCACACGCACATCTACCAGGCGCTCATTGAGGGCATCGGTTACGACATGCATTTTGATCCGTGGAATTGGCGCTTCCTGTTCCCACTCGTGTCAAGGATGGTGCCAGAAGACGCCGAGGTGTCTGCAGAGCTTGCGGCGCTGGAGATGCTCCGGAGCGGGACGACGACCGTGTCGGATCACTGGTATATGCACACGGATCTGGAGAACATCTACCGGGTGACCGAGACCCTGGATCGCGCGGGTCTCCGGGCCCAGATGGTCTATGGCCTCCTGGATCGTACATTTGCAGGGGAACGTAGCCAGTCCGAATTCATGACGATGATCCACCCGGCGGAGACCCTGCTTGCCGAGGCTCGGCGCTACGTGGGAGCCTGGCATGGGAAGCATCGGACAACCGTCGCGCTGGGCCCCGGGTCGACCGAGGACATCAGCCAGGACCTGATGATGAAGACCGTCGTCCTGGCACGGGAATTGGGTCTCAACGTATCCACGCACGCCGCCGGTTGGATCGAGATCAACGCCTACACCCTGCGTCACTTCGGGGAGCGTGACCTGGAGCACCTCAACACCATGGGGCTGACCGGTCCCAGGGGCGTCTTCTTCCACGCGGTGTGGCTCTCCGACCGCGAGATCGAGATGCTGGCGCAGACCGGCAGCAAGGTCGTGCATTGCCCTCTCGCGAACGCCTACCTCGGCTACGGCATTGCGCCGTTGACCAGGCTGCTGGCGCGTGGAGTGCCGGTCGGGCTGGGCACCGATGGTGCAGCCAGCTACACGTACGACCTCTGGGAGGTGGGTCGCGCCGCCGCCATTCTCCAAAAGGCGTCCCGCCTGGACGGCGAAGCCGTGACGGCCGAGGAGGTCCTGACCATGCTGACCATCGGGGGTGCCCGCGCTCTGGGGCTCGAAAACCAGATTGGGTCCATCGAGCCGGGCAAGCGCGCGGACTTCATCGTCATGGATTTCGATCAGCCACACCTCCTGCCCGGCGGTAGGTTTGCCCCGAAGCTCGTCTACTCGGGTCGCGGCAGCGACGTGACCCACGCCGTGATAGATGGGCAAGTCGTCATGGAGGACCGCCGGGTGAAGACACTCGACGAGTCAAGGGTCATGTCTCGCGCCCTGGAGGCACGCCGTGACCTCATTGCGCGCGCAGGTCAGGAGACGCGCGATCTGCTTGCTGCTCCATGGCCAACTTCGGGACCCGCCTGGCGCTCGCTGGCCGGACGCAAGAGCACGGAGGCCGGGTGATCTCAGGTCGCTACCTTGCAGAAGATATGGGCCCTGCCGGCACTAACCAACCGGGGCAAGACGCGAGGCAGTGGCTGGCGCAGCCCAGCGCGAGGCGCCCGACCGTCATCCAAGCGAGGGTTCAATGCCCTCGGGCCGCCCGACCCTGAGACGGATGGATTCGATGATGACCAGCCACTCTGTCACTCTCGCTGTCAACGGGAAAACAGCCCTCGTCAGCCCGAAGTATCAGAAGTTGACCCTGCTCTCCTTCCTGAGGGACGTGCTGGACCTGACCGGTACCAAACAGTCATGTGACAACGAAGGTACCTGCGGCTCATGCACCGTGATCATCGATGGCCGGGCACGGCGTGCTTGCCTGGAGAAGGTTTCGTCACTGGGCGGCAGCCGGATCGAGACGATCGAGTCCCTTCAGGTAGAGGGCGAACCACCGCATCCTTTGGTGCAAACGGTGATCCAGGACGGCATCTTCCAATGCGGATACTGCGCGTCCGGGGCAATCATGGCCGCCAAGACGCTCCTGGACCGGAACAGCCAACCCTCGCACGAGCAGGTGGTGCGGGCCCTGTCCCCGGTCCTCTGCCGCTGCAGCGCGCTGAATCGCATGGACCAATCAGTCCTTCGGGCGGCCGCCGCGATGCGTGGCGAGGGCGAGACAGGCTGGACAGATGCGGACACGGAGAACGAACACCTTGCTCTTGCAAAGGTGACCGGTCGGCTGAAGTTCACGGACGACTTGAAGTTTCCCGACATGCTCTATGGCAAAGCCCTGCGCAGCCCGCTTCCGCACGCCCGGGTGCGCCTGGTAGACATCCGCCCGGCTGAAAAGATGCCGGGGGTGGTGTGCGTGCTCACCGCGAAGGATGTGCCGGGAAGAAACGCCTATGGGCTGCTCGTGCCCGACCAGCCCATCTTCTGTGACCAGGTGGTGCGCTATGTCGGCGATGCTTTGGCCCTCGTCGTCGCGGAGAGTGAAGAAGAGGCCCAGCAGGCATTGCGAGCGATCGCGGTGGATCTGGAGCCGCTCCCGGTGCTAGCCAGTCCGGAACAGGCGCTTGAGCCTGGAGCGCCGGTGCTTCACGAATACCTCCGTGCCGAGCATCCCCAGACGCCTAACGTGCTGAAGCATCACCAGATACGCAAAGCGGACCCGGGAGCGGCCTTCGCGCAGGCAGCAGCGGTCATCGAGGCAGACTACCAGGTTCCCTTCGTGGACCATGCCTTCATGGAAACCGAGTGCAGCCTCGCCATCCCCGGGGCCGGCGGGCGGATGACCGTCTACTGTGGGAGCCAGGGTCCCACATTCGACCGAACCCAGGTGGCCGCGGCGCTGGGAGTCGAGGAGTCCAGGGTCCGCATTGCGCACATGCCGGTCGGGGGCGCGTTCGGCGGCAAGGAGGACGTGGCCGGGCAGGTGCTGGCTGCCGTCGCCGCCCGGGCGACCGGACGCCCGGTGAAGGTGCGATTCGACCGGGCCGAGTCGCTGCGCGTTCACCACAAGCGACACGCGCAGAGGATGCACTACAAGATGGGCGCAACGCGAGACGGGCGCCTGCTCGCGGCCGAGGTGACCATTCATGGTGACACGGGTGCCTATGCCTCCACCGGGGAGGCCGTGCTCTTCCGCTCGGCGACTTTCGCCTGCGGTCCCTACGTCGTCCCCCACGTGAAAGTGGACAGCCTAGCGGTGCACACCAACAATCCGACGGCAGGCGCCTTTCGTGGATTCGGAAGCCCACAGGTCGCCTTCGCGGCGGAGACCCATGTCCAGAAGCTTGCTGACGCGCTGGGCATCGCGCCCTACGACTTTCGCATGTTGAATGCCCTTGATCTCGGCGAGGCCACGATAACGGGCCACGTGCTCGACGAAGAGGCGGGCGCGGGCATCAAAGCCTGCCTGAAAGCGGTCAAGGAGGCCCTGGACCGGCTTCCAAGCCCGGTCCCACGACCGGGAGAGAAGCTGGGCGTCGGCTTTGCCTGCGCCTACAAGAACGTCGGCCTGGGGTCAGGCATCCCGGATGGCGCTGCGGCGCGCATCTCCCTAGAGCCGGAAGGGCATTTCCTGCTCAGGCACGGCGCAGCCGACCTCGGTCAGGGCTCAAATGAGACGATGGCGCTTATCGCGGCCCGGACCCTTGGCGTGCCGCTGGGTCTCATCCGCCTGCACACGGCGGATACTGCATACGATCCCCCTGGAGGGATGACGACCGCTTCGCGCGCCACCTTCGTATCGGGCAATGCCACGCTCGAGGCAAGCAGGAGGCTGCGCGACCAGTTGTGGCGTGCGATCGCGGACGAGTTTGCATTGGAGCCGGAGGAGATCGACTTGCAGGACAGGGTGTTTACCGACCGCCGCAGTGGGCGGCCCCTCATCAGCCTGGCCGATCTGGCCAAGAGCAAGGAGAGGCTGGAGGCCGAGGCAGTCTACGAGGCTCCAGCCACGAATCGAGTGCCAGAGCAGATCCCGCCTGGCGCCGGCGGCAGGGCCGAAGGGCACCGGCTTCACTTCGCCTACTGCTACGGTGCACAGGCCGCGGTGGTTGCGGTGAACGAGGAGACCGGCGAGGTGCGGGTCATCCGAGTGGTCGCCGCTCATGATGTAGGACGCGCGATCAGCAAGCGCAACTGCATAGGCCAAATCGAGGGTGCTGTTGTCCAGGGGCTCGGCTATGCCCTGAGTGAGTCCTTTGCGGTTGAGGAAGGCCGACCCTTGGTGGACAAGTTCGGAGGGCTCGGCCTCTTGCGCCTGCGAGACCTTCCCGAGATTCATCCCATTCTAGTCGAGGACCCGCATCCTCATGGCCCCTACGGCGCTAAGGGAATGGGTGAGCTGGCTCTGACCCCCACGGCCCCCGCGGTCGTGAATGCCATCCATGACGCCGTGGGGATCTGGATCAACGAACTGCCTGTGACTCGCCAGAAGATCCTGGCAGCCATGCGCGCTAGGCACGTCGAGGGAGGATAGCCATGAGACTGGAAAACAAGGTGGCACTCGTCGTCGGGGCCGGAGAGCACCTGGGCCGTAGTGCCCCCCTGCTCTTTGCCCAGGAGGGGGCAAAGGTCGTGATCGCCGCACGGCGCCCGCAGGTGCTTGAGGAGACCGCGCGCATGATCCAAGACAAGGGCGGAAAGGTAGCGCTTGT
>JAPLGX010000396.1 GCA_026389925.1 Chloroflexota bacterium | reverse complement strand
CCAGCGAGGTGCGCGCCTCGCCGCTGCGTAGCCACACTTCGTCCACGGCGTTCACGTCCGCGGCCGAGATGACCATCAACTCATCGTACTCCACGCCGATGAGCTGCTTCTGCATCGAGAAGGTCAGCCGCCCGCCGGAGGCAACCGCTGCCGTGCGTACCCATTCGCGCACCGGGCGGCGCGAGCCGGCTTCGATCAAGACCTCGCCCGATTTCTCTCCCTGGCGTACGCGCACGTACGCGCCGGCGATCAATCCTTTGGCGGCATACCATTCACCCAGGCCAAATACGTAGCGCTGCGGGCGCACCACCCAGCCCGGCACGCGGCTGCCGCTCTCAGCATCCACGAACTCGAAGCGGATGCGCGGCGCCTCGTAGGCGGTGGGAAAGAGGCGCGCCAGGCGCGTGGTCAGCGGCAACGCCCCCACCCGCCAATGCGGATAGCTCAGGGTAAGGCTCACTTCGGTTTCATCAGCGGCTGGTTCAACGGCCGGGCCCCACTCATCTTCGAGTTGGCGCTCGAGGCGGCGCAGCGGCTCGATGAGGCGTGACGAGTCGTAGTCCACCGGCTCGTAGGCCAGGCGTCGCGGCGGGAAGACGACCTCGGTCGGCTCCAGCCGGCGCAAGAACCACAGCATCTGGCCCGCCGGGCCTACCTCGTCAAACCGATCGTCTTCTTGCAGCGCATACTCGAGCGAGAAGGCGCCCAGACGCGCATCGATGTTCTTGGGCAGCTCGATGTGCTCGAGCAGCGCCGGCGTGGGCAGCGGCCCGCCGCCGGCCACGTCCAGCACGGCCTCGGCCAGGTTGAGATGTCCCGGGCTGATGTCGGCCAGCAGGGCACGCGGGAACCACCGCCCGGCAATGCGCACGATCTCGCCCAGGCGCCCCAACCGAGCCTCGAGAGCCTCAGCAATGCCCGCCCCGTGGTCGCGCAGTACCTCTTCAGCGGTCAGGCTTTGCGGGTTGGCCAGCGTTTCGAGGGAGATCTCGTTCAACTTGTGAGCCGGCAGGCCGGCGGCAAACTCCCGCTGGGTGCCGTCCATCTGCACCTGAATGACCTCGAACGCTCCCAGCTCCGGGTTGCGTCCGGGGCGCGCGCCGCTGACCCGCCCGCGCGTGAAGCCCAACGCCGGAAAGGCCAGCTCGTCGCCCACCTGGTAGTGCGTTTTGGGTTGATAGATCTTCTGGCTGGCGCTCAGGTTGGCGCGGCGGCGCGCTTCGCGCTGCAAGCGGTCGCGCACAACCGCCTCCGCCATGGCCTCCGAGGTCAGCGGCACGCCCGCTTCGAGGAGCAGGTTGTTGATCAGTTCGATGTCGCTGTCGCTGACGAAGAAGCTCTCGCCCCACCCTTCGGGGGCGCCGAGATGGCGATCGGTCACGAGATCCTCGAGGCAGTCGTCCGGCGTTGGCTCATTTGGCCTATCGATGAGAGGCTCATTATACCGCGTGAGAACGCCGGCGCAAGCCGAGGCCGACCGAGCTTGCACAATCGATGCATCCGGAATATCATCCTTGCGTCCGATTACTCGCATGACATCCGCCGACCTGCCTCCGCCCGACTCCAACCTGCGCTGTCCGCACTGCGGGTCGTCCGTGCCGTTCGGGCAGCGCTACTGCCCCGAATGCGGCGTGGACCTGCTGCTAGCGGCCGACCTGATATTCCGCCAGCGGCTGAGCGAGGTGCTGGCACCCCCGCCCGCCTCGCCCTCCAGCGCCGAAGAACTTGTGCCTCGCCTAGGCGATGCGCTCATTCACGAGGGTCTGCTCACCCCCGAGCAACTCGAGCGCGCCCTCGCCGCCCAAAGCGAGGCGGCGGCGCGTGGGGTGCCGCGCCGCCTGGGCGAAGTCCTGCTCGAGCAAGGGCTGCTCAGCGTCGGCGATCTGGATCGAGTCGTGGCCCGGCAAATCGCTCAGCTGCAGCGCGCGCTGCAGGCCGCCAACCTCACTCTCGAAGAGCGCGTCCGCGAGCGCACCGGCGAATTGACGCGCGCCTTCGAGCGCCTCTCGGAATTGAACCAGCTCAAGGCCAACTTCGTGGCCAACATCTCGCACGAGTTGCGCACTCCGCTGGCGCACATTGTGGGTTACGTGGAATTGTTCTGCGACCAGGCCCTTGGGCCGCTGACGCCGGACCAGGCCAAGGCCATGGAGGTGATGCAGCGCGCCTCCCAGCGGCTGCAAGTGCTCATCGAGGATCTGATTCAATTCGCCGGCGTGTCGCAAGGCGCGATGTCACTCCAATTGTCGGCCGCGGCGCCCGCGGACCTGGTGCAGGAGGCCTATGAGAAGATGTCGGCGCATGCCGGGCCCGGTGCGGCGGCGGTGGAACGGGAGATCGCCGAAGACCTGCCCCCCGTGCGCGTCGACCACCAGAAGATCGTGTGGGTGCTCACCCAATTGCTCGACAACGCGGTCAAGTTCACACGCCCGCCAGGGCGGGTCACAATCCGCGCCGCACGTCACACCACCTTCGTCCGCTTCGAAGTGACCGATACCGGCATCGGCATCCCTCAGGCACGCCTGGGCGAAATCTTCGAGCCGTTCCATCAGCTCGACGGATCCGCCAACCGCCGCTACGCCGGCACCGGGCTCGGCCTGGCGCTGGCGCGACAGATCATTGAAGCCCACGGTGCACATCTCGACGTGCGCAGCCAGGAGGGCGTGGGATCGGTCTTCGGGTTCGAGTTGCCGGCTGACGCGCCGGGCGCGGGCCCGAGCCCGGAACAAGCCGGGCAGCCCGCGGCCTCGCGCAGCACGAGCACTTGACGTGCGGCGCACGCCAGGGAGGAAGGCATGGGGAGCTACACCGATCCGAAAGGCAAGTTCTTCACCGCCGTCGTCCACAAGCGAGCCGTGGCGGCCAAGATCCAGACACCCACCCACCTCATTGAGGGCAACCTGCACGTCCACCCGGACGATCGCGTGAGCGATGAACTCAATCGCGAGGAGCCCTTCCTGGCCGTGACGGATGCGCGCTTGCTCGGCAGCGACGGGCGCGAGGTGGACCGCACCCCCTTCATCTCCATCAACAAGAAGCACATCATCTGGTTGGCCCCCTCTGAGAGCAGCGCCGAGGAGGAGGCCGGGCCATGACCTCGCGACCCGCCCCGGCCAGCGCCTCACTCAGCCTCGAGGAAATCGCACGCCTCGAGACCTGGTTGCGCGAGCAGGTGCAGGCCAATCAGGATCCAAAAGCCGGCCCCGGCTACGCGCGCGAACTGGGCGCGCGCGATATTCTAGCCCAGGCCTACGCCCAGACCCGCTTGAACCTGAGCGAAAGCCGGCGCGAGGAACTCTTTGGGCGGGTGATGATGTCGCTCTTCGGCCTGGGGCCGTTGCAGCCGCTCATGGAGGACCCGGGAGTCAACGAAATCCTGGTCAACAGCCCGGGCACCGTCTTTGTCGAGCGCAAGGGACGGCTGGAGATGGTGCCGGTTTCGTTCGAACGCGCCGAGTACATTCAGGTTCTGATTGACCGCCTGCTGTACTCGATCGGCCTGCACGCGGATGCCGCCAATCCGTTGGTCGAAGCCCGCCTGGCGGATGGCTCGCATGTCAACGTGGCCGTGCCGCCGGCCGCCGTGGATGGACCTTCCCTCGTGATCCGCAAGTTGCCGCGCGAGCGGCTGACCCTCGAGAATCTGGTGGCGCTCGGCACGCTCACCCAAAACATGGCGGAGTTTCTGCGTGCGTGCGTCATGGCACGCCTCAATATCCTTGTGGCCGGCGGTCCCGGTTCCGGCAAGACGACTTTGCTCAGCGCTCTCGCCGCCTGCGCACACGACTCCGACCGGATTCTCGCGCTCGAAGAAACCAGCGAACTGCAAATCAGCCACCCCCACCTGTTGCGTCTGGAGGGGCGGCTGCCCAACGCTGAAGGCCGCGGCGCGATCACCATGAGCGACCTGATCCGCAACGCGCTGCGCATGCATCCGGACCGGATCGTGGTCGGTGAATTGCGCGGCCCCGCAGCGATCGACCTGCTGGAGTTGATGAACACCGGCCACGAGGGCTGCCTGTTCGCCGTGCAGGCCAGCACCCCGCGCGAGGCCACCGCGCGCCTGGAGACCTTCTGCCAAATGGCTGGCGGAACGATCGCCGCGCGCGTCATCCGCGAGCAGATCACCTCGGCCGTGGATATGGTTGTGCAGATCGCCCGCTTGCGCGATGGGACGCGCAAGCTCTCGGGCATCACCGAAATCGCCGGCATGGAGGGCGAGGCGATCGTCCATGCGGATGTCTTCCGCTTCATCGAAGAGGGCCTGAACCCGCAAGGTAAGGTGACCGGCCAACTGCGGCCCACCGGGCAGCGGCCGTTCTTTGCGGCGCGCCTCGAGTCCGTCGGCTACCGGCTGCCGGTTGTCCTCGGCAGCCAAGGCGATACCATCTCGGTCCGCATGCGTTAGCTGGATGGCGCGCAGCGGTCACTCTGCGGCGCCTGAAGCGGATGGTTGGCCTTCGCCTCCATGCGGGCCGCATTTGATGGTGCGGTCGCCGTGCCTGGGCGCATGGCGTGAGGAGTAGCATCAGGCGGTTGCGCGTCGATTTGTCGCCTGGCATCATTGCACCAATGCCTGGCCCTTGGTGAGTGGCACTTGCCGCGACGGCTGGGCTATAATCATAGGCACCCGAGAATTGCACATGCCAACCCAAAAATCCCTCGAGCTGCGAGGCAAGATGCTGGGCGTTCGGCTGCAGGAGGCGCGCGAGGCCTGCGGCAAGACAAGGCGCCAGTGCGCCCAGGCCATGGGCATCTCCCCGGCCCGGCTGGGGGCGTACGAAACAGGCGCCAGATCGATATCACTCCCCGAACTCGAGGTGCTGGCCTATCTGAGCGACCAGCCGCTCAGCACCCTACTCGGCACACGCTCGGCCGAGGCTGCCTCGCGTCCGGCACGCGCGGATTTCGTTCAGTTGATCGCGCTGCGCCAGCGCATGGTGGGCACTCGCCTGGTGGAAATGCGGAAGAAACTGGGCCAGACCCGCGACGCCCTCGCGGCCACAACCGGCCTGGGGGTCTCACGCCTGGCTGCGTTCGAAACCGGCCGCCAGCCCATACCCATTCCGGTGCTGGAGGATCTGGCCGCCGCCCTCGGCACGACCCTGCAATCCTTCTTCGTCGCCAGCGGGCCGGTGGGCGAGCGCGTCTCCTTGCTCGATTCCTTCGATCAATTCGGCCGCATGGCGCCGGAGGTGCGCGATTTCGTCACCCAACCGGTCAACGAGCCGTACCTGCGCCTGGCGATGCGCATGAGCCAGCTCTCGGCCGAACGCCTTCGCAACATTGCCGAGGGCCTGCTCGAGATTACCCTTTAGCCCCATGTCCGGCCTGCATCTACAACCAATCCCTGCGGCGGAGCGCGACTCGCTCGCCTGGTGGATCGATCACGCCCCGTTGGCTCACATCCACGTCGGTTGGCTCAACCCTGCGCGGTGGGTCGGCCGGCCGGTGTCGCTGCAGCTGGCCGATAGCCACGGGCGGACGCACGCCGCGCTCGTGACGGCTCCGGATGGCCTGGGGGTCGCATGGGTGCAGGCGTTTGCCTGCGGCAAGGGACAAGCACCGCAGGTCGCTTGGCCAACGTTGTGGGACGCCGCACGCCGGGCATTGATCGAACTCGGCGTGCGCCGCGTGTGGGCGATGACCAGCGAACCGTCGTTCGCGGATATCTTGCGCGCTGCGGATTTCCAGCAATCGAGCGAGGTCGTCATGCTAACTTACTTCGGCGAGCGGGTTGATGCGCCGGCCGCGCTGCCGGCGATCACGCTGCGCCACATGCAGGCCGCCGATTTGCCAGCCGTGCTCGCGCTCGACAACCTCGCCTTCACACCGCCATGGCAGATGGACCGTGAGGCGCTCGAAACAACGTTCAATGCCTCAGCCGTGAGCGCGCTCGCCGTCAGTCAGGCAGAGGCCATCGGCTATGTGCTCGCGACGCAATCGCAAGGGCGCCTGCACCTGGCGCGGCTGGCAACGGCCCCGGGTTGGCAGCGCAAGGGCATTGGGCGCGCGCTGACTCTTCACTTGCTGCAGCAGGCCGGCCGGCGGGCCGCAGGCCGCCTTACGGTCAACACCCAAATCGAGAATTCCGCCTCGCTCAAGCTTTACCATGCACTCGGCTTCCGTGGAGGAGGCCGCTCGGTGGTGGTTTACTCCCTCAACCTGGAGCATTCCTCGCCAGCGGCGCACGCCTGAGGCCTCGGCTGCACCTGCCGCTTGTTACCTCGAGCTGAACCACAACCGAACGCGGTCAAGTCCTCGGGCTCGGACCTGGACAGGCCGCGCCGTTTATGGCAAACTCGGCCCAATCCGGTTCCGGGAGGTCTCATGTCAAAGCGCGAGGAGATGCGCGATCGGCGTCGCCACGCGGCGCGCCGCCGACAGCTTTCGTTCTTGGCCATCGTCGGCGGGCTGGCGGTGCTGGTGGCGGCATTCATCATCTGGCAAAACACGCGCGCGGCGGGCGCCATCGTCTCGATCACGCCCGAAGCCGTTCCCATGGCCAGCGGCCGCGAAATGGGCGACCCCAATGCACCTGTGGTGATCGAAGAATTCTCCGACTTTCAATGACCGTTCTGTGGCGTTTTCGCCGCTGACGCGGGGCGTCAGATCACCGAAAAGTACGTGGCCACCGGGAAAGTGCGCTTCATCTACCGCAACTTTGTGATCATCGGACCCGAATCGATGGGTGCGGCACGAGCCTCGATGTGCGCCGCCGAACAGGAACGCTTCTGGGATTATCTCACCACGCTCTTCGCCAACCACACCGGCGAGAACGTGGGCGACTTCACCGACCGGCGGCTGCAGGCGTTTGCCGCGCAGCTTGGGCTCGATGAGGGCACGTTCCGCTCGTGCCTGAGCTCGGGGCGATACGACGACCAGATCAACCAGGATAAGGCGCGCGGCCAGTCGCTGGGCATCACCTCCACGCCCTCCTTCATCATCAATGGGCAGCTCGTCCAGGGCGCCCTGCCCTTCTCGGAATTCGAGAAGGTCATCGAGGCCGAACTGGCGAAAATCGGCAGTTAGCGCACAGCCAGCCGGGGCTCACGAATCACAAGCGGGCTGCTGTGCAGCCCGCTTGTTTCATCCTGCCGGGGGGCGCGTCAGAACGCGATCGAGAAACTCAGCTGCGCGGTCACCCAGACGAGGAGCGGCGCCACGACCAGCGCCGGAAGCATGTTGCCCACGCGCACGCGGCGCACTTCGAGCAAGTTGAGGGCAATGCCCATCATCATCACCCCGCCGGTGGCCGTGAGCTCGGCGATCATGGCCGGCGTCAGCGCCGCCTGCGCCCAGCCGGCCAACAGCGTCAGCGCGCCCTGGTAGACAAACAGCGGCAGCGAGGAAACCACCACTCCCACCCCGAGTGTCGAGGCCAGCGTCAGCGAGGCGATGCCGTCCATCACGCCTTTGGTCGCCAGCAAGCGGAAGTCCCCTGTCAGGCCGTCCTGGACCGATCCGAGGATGGCCATCGGGCCGACGCAATAGAGCAGGCTGGCCGTGAGGAACCCCTGCACGAAGCGAGAAGAGGCGCCCTGCGAGCCGCGCGCGAGGCGCGCCTCCAGCCAGGTCCCAAGGTCTTGCAGCCGGTCTTCCAGACGCAAAGCTTCGCCGACCAACGTGCCCAGGACGATGCTTACCAGGACGAGGATCGGGTTGGCGGTCTTGAGGAACTGCTGCAGGCCGAGGCCGAGGGTAAAGAGGCCCATGCCCGCCATCAGGGTGGAGCGCAGCCGCTCGGGCAAACGCGCACCGATGAGCAGCCCCAGGGCACTTCCCACGACAATCAATGCGACGTTGATGAGAGTGCCGGTCACTCGCCGCTCCGCATCGCGTTGGATGTAGAATAGCAGGGACGACGCGCCATTATACCAGCGGGCTTGCACGCGTCGATCGTCGCGTGCGGCCCCAGGGGGTGGATAAGGCTGGCTGGCGTCTGTTCCTCTTCGGCCTGATCACCGGGCTGATCGCTTCGGCTGTCATCCTCATTCTGGCCCGCGGCAACCCGGGCCTGCCGGTCGAGCTCCTCCCGCCGCCGGACCCGCCCGGCCTACAAGTCTTCGCTCGCGGCGCGGTGCGCGCGACGGGTATGTTTCACCTTCCCGCCGGCCGTCTGGTCGAGGACGCATTGCAGGGCGCCGGCAGCGCGCTGCCTCAGGCGGACCTAGAAACCCGGCCGGAAACCCCTTCTGCAAAGACAGGCATGGGACGGCACGGTCAGCGGCCGCACTTTCTCGATGATCTGCCGGGATGGCGACC
>JAPLGX010000234.1 GCA_026389925.1 Chloroflexota bacterium | reverse complement strand
AGCCCAAAACGACGGCGTTCTTTGGCTGACGGCGGAAGGCGCGGTGACGCCGGCGATGTCGGTTTACATCCAGCGCGGCCTGCGCGAGGCCCAGACGCGCGGCGCCGAGTTTGTGGTGTTGCAGCTCAACACTCCCGGCGGGGAAGTGAGCATCATGGAAGATATCGTCCGCGCGCTGCGCGCCAGCCCGGTGCCGGTGGTGGTGTATGTGGCGCCGCGCGGGGCAATGGCCGGCAGCGCTGGTACGGTGATCACCTTGGCCGGGCATTTGGCGGCGATGGCGCCCGAGACCGCCATTGGCGCGGCCAGCCCAGTCGGGCCGCAAGGGGAAGACCTTCAGCAGACTTTGGAAGCCAAGACCAAAGAGATCCTTAAGGCCATGGCCCGTTCACTGGCCGAGGGCCGTCCTCCCCAGGCCGTCCGGCTTATCGAAAGCACGATCGATGAGGCGCGCGCCGTCACCGCCGCCGAAGCCTTGCAGGCCGGCATGGTGGACATCGTGGCAGCCGACCGTGCCGACCTGTTGCGCCAACTCGACGGGCGGCAGGTGACGACCGCCGCCGGCCGCGTGACCCTTCGAACTCAGGGCGCCGTCGTCGAGGAGATGCCCCACACCATCACCGAGCAGCTCTTGCAGCTTCTCACCAACCCGAACATCGTCTTCTTGTTGCTGGCCGTCGGCGCCCAGGCGGTGCTCATCGAACTCTCCAGCCCGGGTGGATGGGTGTCGGGCTTCGTGGGCGTGATGTGCCTGGCCCTGGCCTTCTACGGCATGGGCATCCTTTCGGTCAACTGGTTTGGCCTGGTCTTCATCGTCACCGCTTTCGTCCTTTTCCTGGTGGATGTCAAAGCGCCCACCCACGGCGCGCTCACCGTGGCCGGGTTGGGTTCGTTTATCGCCGGCGCGCTGGTCCTGTTCAATTCACCCGGCACTCCGGACGTCCAACACGTCTCGGTGCCGCTCGTGGTAGGCACCGCGCTGGTGACCGCGGCGATCTTCTTCGCCGCGGTCACGGCCGCCGTGCGCGCTCACCGCCGGCCGGTGCTCACCGGCCGCGCGTCGCTCGTCGGGCAGCGCGGCGAAGTGCGCACCGCGCTCACGCCGCGCGGTATGGTCCAGGCGGCGGGCGAATTGTGGTCGGCCGAACTGGCCGACCCGGCCGAGCGCGCCGCACCCGGCGAGTGGGTCGAGGTGACCGGCACGCGAGGCCTCCAACTTCTGGTACGCAAGGTTCAACATGGGTTCATCCAAGAAGAACATTCTGCTCACGAATGACGACGGCATCCGCTCGCCCGGCTTGTGGGCTGCGGCCAAGGCCCTCTCGTCGCTCGGTTTCGTCACCGTCGCCGCGCCGCTCGAACAGTGGTCCGGCGCCGGGCGCAGCATGCCGCCCCACACGAGCGGCACGATCCACGAGGAACAGGTCGAGGTCGATGGGCAATCGTGGCAGGTTTACGCCGTGGCCGGCACGCCGGCTCAGGCGGTCGAACATGCCGTGTGGGAAGTCATGCCCACCCGCCCGGATCTGGTCGTGGCCGGCATCAACTATGGCGAGAACATCGGCAGCGGGGTAACGATTTCGGGCACGGTCGGCGCGGCGCTGGAGGCAGCCTCGCTGGGCATCCCCAGCCTGGCCGTCTCGCTGGAGGTCGATCCGCGCGATCATCTGTCGCTGGCGGACCACGTCGACTTCAGCGCGGCGGCTCACTTCGCTGCGCTGTTTGCGCAACGCTTGCTCGACGGCGTGCAGGCCTCCGACCTGGACGTGCTCAAGGTGGAGGTCCCCGCCGGAGCGACGCCGGCCACGCCGTGGCAGGTGTGCCGTGTCTCGCGCACGCGCTACTACATTCCGGTCGTCCCGGCCGAACCCGAAAGCGACAAGCCGCGCCGCCTGTGGTATCGTGCCCAGCTCGATCCGAATCTGGAACCCGACTCGGATGTGTATGTGCTGCGCGTGCTGCAACAGGTAGCCGTCACGCCGCTCAGCCTGGATCTCACCTCGCGCTTGGATCTGAGCCAATTGATGCACGCGCTGCAGGACGGAAAGCATTCGTAGCCCAGCGGGCAAGCGGATAAGACGATTGCGGCCCTCCCCGATCGGGAGGGCCGCTTCTTGTGTGGCGCAGGTCGAGCGCAGGGTGTGGGAACAGGCCGGCGGAGATGAGGGTTACGTTTTGGCGGCCTGCTCCACCGCACCTTCGGCGCGGATCTTTTGTGTGCGCAGGTAGTGGCGGCGCGCCTTGGCGCGGTTGCCGCAATCGCCCATCGCGCACCAGCGCCGCGTGTGGTTGCGGCTGGTATCGATGAACAGCCATCCGCAGCCGCGGTCATCCTGGCATTGGCCCACACGCGAAGCAAGATCCGAGGTGAGCAGCTCGGCGGCCGATCGCATCACCGGCCACAGGACGAAACCGCGTACCTTGCCTACCTGCAACAGACCGGCGCAAGCGAGTGCCGGGCCGCACCCGGCAACCGCGGCGTGTTCATCTTCCACCCGCCGGCGGCCGACGGGACGCGTTTCATATTCATCTCATTGTGGGAAGATGAAGCCGCCCTACGCGCCTTTGCCGGTGACGACATCACACGGGCAGGCTACTACCCTGAAGACCGTCGCTTCCTGCTTGCCCTCGAGCCGGCCGTCGAGCATTATGAGGCCCTCTCCTTCGGATGAGAGGACCTCGCTAACCCTTGGCACGGGGTGGCGGGATAGGCGCTACGCGCGAGCGCGCACACTCGGCGCCGGGGGAATGGCCCCCTGCGCAAGTACCTCGAGCATCGTCGCGTGCACGCGGCCGTTGGTGGCCAGGAGAGTCAGATCTTCTCGCAGGAAGTCGTCTCCGCCGTGAACGTTTGTCACGCATCCGCCGGCCTCCTCGATCAGAAGTGCCCCCGCCGCCACATCCCATGGGCTGAGCTGCAAATCCCAATAGCCCTCAAAACGCCCCGCAGCCAGGTAGGCCAGGTCGAGCGCAGCCGAACCCAGGCGCCGCACGCCCTGGCAGCGCATCGTGAAGTGGCCGTAGTGATCGAGATTGTTGAAGCGCGTGGTCGCCATATCATAGGGAAACCCGGTGACCAGCAGGCTTTGTCCCAATTCGCCGACCTCCGAAACCCGCAACCGCCGGTCATCGAGATAGGCCCCCGCGCCGCGTACCGCCCAATAGGTTTCGCGCCGCAAGGGATCGTAGACAACTCCCAGGTGCAGCCCGGCGGAATCCATGAGCGCCATGGTCACGGCGAAGATCGGAATGCCGTGCGTGAAATTGGTCGTACCGTCCAGCGGGTCAACAATCCAGGTTCGTTCAGCCTGCACTCCGTTTGAACCGCTCTCTTCCGAGAGCAGCGCATCCTCGGGATAGGCGCGGCGGATGGCCTCCAGAATCAAGGCCTCCGAACGCCGGTCGAATTCGGTCACCAGGTCGACCGGGCCCTTGTGTTCCACGCGCATCGCGGTGCCATAGCCCTCACGCAGAATCTCGCCGGCTTCATGTGCCAGGCGGATCATCAAGTCCATCTCGCGGCTGTGCGGCATAACCTCCACCTTGTCACTCGCGTGGCTCATGTGGCGCGCCACAGGCTGATTGATTCGATGTGGTACGTTTGCGGAAAGAGGTCGATCGGGATGAGCGTGGCCAGACTGTAACCGGCCGCTTGCAGCGCACGCGCATCGCGTGCGAGGGTCGAAGGATCGCACGACACGTAAACGATGCGCCGCGGCGCGAGGCCCACCAGCCCGGCCATGGCCTCCCGGTCTAGCCCCGCGCGCGGCGGGTCGACCACGGCCACCTGGGGGCGGATTTCCAAGTGAGGCAAAACGGCTGCGGCGGTGGCCTCATACAACTCGACGTTGTCGAAGGAGGCTAGGTTGTCCTCGAAATCCGCCGCCGCCGAGGGCGAGGCTTCAACGGCCACGACGCGCCTAGCCCGCCGCGCCAGGAATGCACTGAACAACCCCACGCCGCTGTACACGTCCAGCGCCGTGTCTCCCGCGCCGACTTCCACCAGCGCCAAGACCTGCTCGACAAGCGTTGGCAACAGGCCAGTGTTGACCTGGAAGAAGCTGGCAGGCGAGACGCGGTAGTTCTGGCCGCTCACTGCGAAGTGCAGCGCGTCCTCGCCGACCAGAGTATCGCTCCGACCCCCAGGCGCAAGCCAGACCACCGACAGCGAACGCTCGACCTGCACCTCAGGCATGCCGGCCTCGCTGCCCTCCAGCATCACCATCGTCTCACCCTCGCTGTCGGCGCGCAGCCCCACCTGAGTGATGCCCTGGGCCTCGCGCATGTCCAGCGCCGGCCATATTTCGTCCAGCAGAGGCTCCGGCAAATGGCATTCGCGGATCGCCAGCACGTGCCGCGAGCCCTGGCGCATATAGCCCAGACGGCCGTCCGCCGCCAGGGAGAACTGAACGTGGTTGCGGTAGTTCCATTCCGCGGGAGAGGCGATCGCCTCTTGCAACGGCGGTGCCTCGACCCCGCCCAATCGGCGCAGCTGCTCGCGCAGCACGTCGCTTTTGGCGGCGAGTTGCGCCGCGTAGTGCATGTGCTGGAGGTGGCATCCGCCGCACTCGCCATAATGAGCGCAGCGCGGGGTCCCGCGCGTCTCCGACGGCCGCAGCACTTCCACCGTGCGCGCGCGCAGATAGCTCGGCCTTTCTTCGGTCACCTGCACGCGCACCTGCTCGCCCGGCAGCGCGCCGCGCACGAAGACGCGCCGGCCATCGGCTGCGCGCGCCAGACACTCGCCGCCGTAGGCATGGGTTTCGATTTGCACTTCGAGGACCGGGTTGGGCATGGGTGCGTGTCGGCCGAGAGCCTCCGGCGTACAGCGCCGCTTAGCCGTGAGGGTTCACAACACAGCCGAGGCGCGTGGCTCAGCGCGGCCGGCGGCCTGCTCAGGTGCGTCCGCGCGGGTTGAGTTCGATCGACCAGGAAGGAGTATCGCTGGGCGGCATGCGCCGCTGGCGCGAGCTGTCTTCGGGCAGCGAGGCATTCGGCCCAAGGATGGCGCGCAGGTCGTCCAGGGCAGCCTCATCGTATTCACAGTGACGGCACACGTCGCACACCCAGGCCGGGAAATCCGGCACGGTGATCAGCAGACCATCCAGATGGGCATAGTACGGCACGCTGCGCGGCCGCAGCGTGCCCACCTGACACTCCGGGCAGGTCTCTGCCGGTTCTTCCGTCGGCGCGTTCATCTTATTCCTGCCCTTGCGCGTACTCTTGCATGATCCCAACTCCGCTGGAGGTGGAGGTGCCGACGCGGTTGGCACCGGCGCGCACCATGCGTTCCAGATCCACACGCGAGCGAATGCCGCCGGCCGCTTTGACTCCGACCTGGGGCCCCACGATCGCACGCATCCGCCGCACGTCAGCCTGGGCGGCGCCGCTCGGGCCGAACCCGGTGGACGTCTTGACAAACTCCGCGCCCGCCGCCACCGCGGCGATGTCGCCCGCGACGGCTTCGTAATCCGCGGCGCGCAGCAAACCGATAGCCAGCACCATATCGATCTCGAGCGCCCCATCCTCGATGGCGGCAGCCGTCTCGAGTGCCTTGGCCAGCGAGGCGGCAGCACCCAATGGAAAGCCAACCACCGCGCACACCTTCACCCCGCTGCCCACCAGATTCTTCGCAGCCCGTGCTACGTGGCTCGAATTGACGCACACACTGGCGAAGGCCGCCTGACGAGCCTCCTGACACAGCCTCTCACTATCGGCCGGGCCGGCCTCCAGCTTGAGAATCGTGTGGTCGATCAGTTGCGGAACGTCGCGCCCGATGGGCAGCGGATGATCCATGGCCGTGGACCGCGCCAGTTGATCGAGGTCGCTCGCGCGGACCTTCACCGCCAGCTCCGCGCCAGCCGGCACGCGGGCCAGGAACGTGTGAGCGGGTTCGAGCAGCCGTCGCAATTCAGTCATGGAAGCCCGCCTAGGGCAAAGTTGTACTCGCGCTCGCCGCCGCAGTGCGCCGATCGATCAATCCCCACTCGGGGGGCGGCCAGTAAATCAGCCAGGCCTGGCCGACCAGTTCATCGAGCGAGATCGGGCCGAAGGAATGCGAGTCGCGCGAGAAGGCGCGGTTGTCGCCAAGCACAAACAACTGGTCCGCCCCAAGTTCCCAGGATTGATCGGAGGAGGTGAGCCCGACGGCGTAAGGCTCGTCGAGCGGTTCTTCATTGACCCACACATGGCCGCCCACAATTTGCACCTTCTCTCCCGGCAGGCCCACCACGCGCTTGATCAAATCCTCGCGGCCCGAGGCCGGCATACGCAGCACGACCACATCGCCGCGATTGGGTGTGTCCCACACGTACGACAGGCGGCTGACGATGATCAGCTCCGAGCCGTCGCCGCGAAAGGTGGGCTGCATGCTCGGCCCGATGACGCGCACGCGGGCCGTGGTCAGGTTGACGATGGCGAAGATAGCCAGCGTGAGCAGGACCGTCTGCACGAATTCCCAGGCGATGGCCCGCACAGAGGGGCGAGCAGAAGGCTGGGCCGGTGAGGAAGGCGTCGCGGGCGTTGTGTCCAATCTCAATCCTGCACAGGCCGCGGATCGGCCTGAGTGCCCAGCGATTATAAGGCTTCAAATGGCGTGCGGCAAGACTGCGCGTCTAACGCCGGGCGCGAAAGGACAGCTGGATCGGGGTTCCGACAAAACCGTACCTCTCGCGCAATTGGTTTTCGAGGTAGCGCCGGTAGGTGAAATGCACCAGGGCTGGCTCATTGACGTGGAACAGAAAAGTCGGCGGGTCGGCGCGCACTTGCGAGGCAAAGAAGAACTTGAGCTTGCGGCCGGCGTGAGCCGGCGGGGCGTGATGCTCCAGGGCCTCGCGCACGATGCGGTTGAGTTCGGCGGTCTGGATACGCACCAGGCGCTCCTCCTGCACGCGCAGCGCGAGTGGCAACACCTGGTCCACCCGCTGCCCAGTGAGGGCCGAGATGAAGAGCACCGGAACATAGTCCATGAAATTCAACGCCAGCCGCACCTGCGCCGTGTAGATCTCCATGGTCTGCGAGTCTTTCTCCACCGCATCCCACTTGTTGACCAGCAGCACCGTGCTGCGCCGAGCTTCGAGGATGTAGCCGGCGATGTGCGCATCCTGAGCCGTCACGCCCTGGGTCGCGTCCAACAGCAGGAGCGCGACATCCGCTGATTCAATCGCCTTGAGCGCGCGCAGCACGCTGTATTGCTCGACTCCGCGTTCGATCTTCCCGCGCCGGCGGATCCCCGCGGTGTCGATCAGCGTGAGCGGCACGCCGCCAAACTCAAGCTGGGTGTCGATGGCGTCGCGAGTTGTACCCGGGATGGGGCTGACGATCACGCGTTCCTCGCCCAGCAGCCGGTTGAGCAGGCTGCTCTTGCCCACGTTGGGTTTGCCCAAGATGGCCAACCGGACGCGTGCATCCGGCGCCGATTCGGCGACGGCCGGCAGCGCCTCCACCAGCTCGTCCAGCAGGTCGCCCACGCCCGTGCCATGCAAGCCCGAGACGGCCTGCGGCTCGCCCATCCCCAGTTCGTAGAAGGCGAACACGTTCTGGCGGACGAGGGGGCTCTCACACTTGCTGACCACCAGGATCACCGGCGGCTGCAGCCGATCGCCCTCTTTGCGCTGATGGCGGCGCAGGATGTCGGCGATCTCAAGATCCGCCGTGCTCACCCCGCTTTGGCCGTCGGTGACGAACAGCACCACCTCCGCATCGCGAATTGCCATTTCGGCTTGCGCTCGAATCTGCGGAATGAAATCCGCCGAGCCGATGGAGAGTGGTGTCGCGCCAGGCGCGCCCATGTGGGTCGGGTCGATGCCGCCCGTGTCCACCACGTCAAACACCCGCCCACGCCACTCGCCTTCCGCAACCAGGCGGTCGCGCGTGGTGCCCGGCACCTCGTCGACCACGGCGCGGCGCTCGCCAATCAGCCGGTTGAAGAGCGTGGACTTGCCGACGTTCGGGCGGCCCACCAGGGCCACGACGGGTTTGCGTATCGCCATGGGCAAGAGGTCGTGAGGCTACGATCCGGGGGAGGCGCCGGAAGTGATGGTCACCGCGATCTGCGCCGGCAGCAAGGCTTCCACCTGGACGCCCTCCAGCAAGACGCGGTACGAAACCTGGAGTTGGTAGCTGCCGGGCGTCAGGCCCGAAAGGTCTACATAGACTTCCACGTCGGAGGCGCGCAATGCTTTGAGCAGCGGCACCGGCCCGGAGAGGATGACATCCACCGTGGCGGGCGAGAGGCGCGCGCTGAGCCCGGGGGCCAGCCCCTGCGGGCGCACGTCGCGGGTGACCGTCACGCTGTCTTCGATGGCAGCCACGCCGACCTGGACAAAGATGACCGGTTCGCCGACGGCCGTCACATCCGCCGGCAGTGTGAGTTTGAGCGAGCCCGAGACATCCGCCTGCGCGCCGGAGATATCGAGGGGCTCGGTCTCCACGTATCCCGGCAGGCGCGCCACAGCCGCCGGGTCTGCAGAGAAGAGCGTGACCAGCGGCGGGAAGACCGAGATACCTGTCAGCCGGTAGCCATTCTTGACCTGGCCGCGGATGACGGCCTTCACCACAACATCGCGGTAGCCGCCTTGCTGTTCGACGGTCAGGGTAACCTCGGCTGTTGCCGGGGTCAGGCTGACTGTGTCGATGGTCTTGCCTGCGGCATCCTTGGCCGCCAGCGCCACCTCGCGATCCATGTCGGCGCGCAGTCCGTCGACGTTGAGTTCGGCCACAATCGCCGTCACGCGCGCCACCTCGCTTTCGCTGCCGGCCACCGTGGCCTGCTGCGGCGTCCAGCGCGGCGCACTCGCGGCAAAGCCGGGGGCCGGCGTGCCCGTCAGGCGCACTTGGACCGGGAGGGTTTGGCTCGCGGGCGGCTCAAGCACGACCTCAATGGCCGTCGGGGCGATCTCATCGAGGCGCACTGGGTGCAGGTCGGTCTCCAGGCGCAGCGGCACGCGATGTTCGCCCGCGCCCAGGCCCGCCATGTCTGCCACGACATGCAGTCGTTCAACGGTGATCTGCGCCCACAGCGATTGGGGTGCGCGCAGGGTGACCATGGCCGACTGGCCGACGGCGCCTCGCACCACCAGGTGCTCGTCCAGGTGGGTCACTTCCACCGGGAACGAATCCGGCAAAGTGCGCACCTCATCCGGGTCGTCACTGGTGACGGACACCGCCCACA